>JAPYTY010000016.1 GCA_029942065.1 Acidobacteriota bacterium
CCAGAGAGCCTCCTGTGGAAAAAGGGGGAGGCAAACGGGAGGCGAAAGCGAGTCCCGGGAGAAGCCCCCGAAAAAGGCCACAAGCTCGTCTTCCAACGTCCTTGATTTCAGTGAGTTACGGGAAGGGAATGGAGGCGGCGGTCGGATTCGAACCGACGAGTAAAGGTTTTGCAGACCTCTCCCTTAAACCACTTGGGTACGCCGCCATCCTTGGAGTAGGTTCAATTATAGCGGATGCGAGGGGAATCGAAAAGAGTTGGTGGGAAGGTTTCAGAGCTTGCCTTCCGGAAGCCGCTCATAGAGCGGCCGCTACAACGCGGCCAATCCAATTCGTTAGCTACATTTGGGTTTCCCAGAGATTCAAGAACAGGGAGCGGGCGCACGGCCGTGCGCCCCTACGACAGGTTCAATGATTGGGGCGGCGATACGTGGCTTACCGGGCGGCGTTGAGTTGCTGTTCGCGGAGGGCGCGGAATTCGGTGCCGAATTTCCATTCCGGGTAGGTGTCCTGGTTGGCGATCTGGTAGCCGACCCGGAAAAGCAGACGCAGGTCCTCGACCATGCCACTGAGATCCCAGGAGGGGTCATATTCATCAGCAGGCTTGTGGTAGCGGTTGTTGGTGTATTCCTCGCGGAGTTTTAATCCCCAGTCCTCGGGCTTGTCGATGTAGTCCACGCCGGGATCGGTGTAAAGGGAGGGAATCCCTTGCTTGGCCAGGCTGAAGTGATCCGAGCGGTAGAAAAAACCCTTCTCCGGCTCCGGATCGGGGCGAACCGTTCGGCCCTGGATCTGAGCTGCCTCCTGGAGGATCTCATCCAGGGTGGAGTTGCCCAGTCCGACCACTGTGATGTCCTGGGTGGGACCCAACACGTTCATGGCATCCATGTTGATGGCGGCCAGAGTTTGGGCCAGAGGATAGAGCGGATTCTCTCCGTAGTAGCGGGAGCCGAGGAGACCAGATTCCTCGGCGGTGGTAGCAAGGAATAAAAGTGACCGTCGGGGCCGGGTCTCCTGTCGGGCAAAGGCCCGAGCCAGTTCCAGCAGGCTGGCGATGCCAGAGGCGTTGTCGACGGCGCCGTTGTAGATCTGGTCCCCGTCCAGACTCTCGTCCTTCCCCAGATGATCCCAGTGACCCATGTAGATGACGTATTCGTCTTTTAGATTGGGATCGCTGCCCTCCAACTTGGCCAGCAGATTGGAGGAGTTGATGGTCCGAAGTTCGTTCTCGAGGGCAATGGACGCCTTGACGTTCAGAGGAACGGGAGTGAATTTGCGAGTGACGGCGGACTGCTTCAGCGATTCCAGGTCGTGGCCGGACCGTGCAAAGAGTTTGGTGGCTTCTTCAGAGGTCAGCCAGCCCTCCACGGCACAGCGCGAGAGGTTCTTGTCAGGTGTCACCAGATCAAATTGCTCTCCGCTCCAGCTTCCGCTCACTACTTCCCAGGGGTACCCGGCCGGGCCGGTTTCGTGGATGACCAGGCAGCCAGCGGCGCCCATCCGGGCTGCCTGCTCGAACTTATAGGTCCAGCGGCCGTAGTAGGTCATGGCGCGGCCGCCAAAGGTGTTTTGATCGAGCATGGACGGATCGTCGGGGTCGGGAACCGGGGGGTCGTTGACCAGTATGATGACCGTTTTTCCGGCGACGTCCAGGTCTTTGTAGTCGTTCCAGTCAAACTCGGGAGCAACCACGCCGTAGCCGACGAAGACGAGATCGGAGTCGGAGATGGAGGCTTCCTCGACCACGCGTTTGGTCCAGGCGATGAACTGGCCGGAGGAATCGAGGGTGGTGGTACCGGAGGGGGAGGAGAGGGTGAGGTGGGGGTCGTTTGTGAGAGTGATGCCGACGAGCGGGACGGGTTGGAGATAGGAGCCCGAGGGGTTGCCGGGGGAGAGGCCGAGCTGGGTGAACTGATCGGTCAGGTATTCGATGGTCAGTTCTTCGCCTTTGGATCCGGGGAGGCGGCCTTCGAATTCGTCCGAGGCCAGGGTCTGGATGTGCTGGGCGAGATTGTCGGCGTTGATGGTGTCCAGGCCGGCGTCAGGGGGGCTGGGTCGAGTTTGCATAGGGACCTCGGTGCAGGAAATGGTGATGATGATGGATAAGAGACAGAGGGAAAAGGGGAAAAGGGGTCGGTGCATCGGGCACATGGTTACATAATGGGAGAAAATTCGAAATAGGGGGGAAGAAGGTTGAACCACAGAGACACAGAGAAGAAGTTTCACCACTAAGACACAAAGAAGATTGAGCCGGGGCGTACCGAGTGCGCCCTATACAAGCCATCGATAAAGATTGGGGAGTGGGCGTACTCAGTACGCCCCCACATTCCCATTTAAGATCAGGGCAGGTTTGTTGTTTCAAAGAATCGGCGCCTGAGGCGCCTCCCACATTCCGGACAACCCTAACAGGAGGAAGGAAATTCGTTGGTGGCATCCGGAAGCCGCTCGCAGAGCGGCGCTCAAAAGGCTAGCCCCGTCAGGAATCATTCGAGGCGTTTGGAGAAGTGGAGGGTGGAGAAGGTGATGACCATGGTGCCCAGGATGGCCAGGGCCAGCATCTGGGGCCAGAGGACATCCAGGCCCGTGCCCTTGAGGAAAATGCCGCGGACAATCGTCATGAAATAACGCACCGGATTCAGGTAGGTCAGGTACTGGACCACGATGGGCATATTGCGAATGGGGAAGGCAAAGCCGCTCAGCATGAAGGCCGGCAAAAAGAAGAAGAACCCTCCCATCATGGCCTGCTGCTGGGTTTCCGAGACGGTGGAAAAGAGCAGTCCCATGCCCAGCGTCGTCAAAAGGAAAAGAACGCCGCAGGCCAGCAGCAGCAGCGGGTTGCCGCGAAAAGGAATGCCAAAGATCAGAAGGGCCGCCCCTGTGACCAGGCAAAGATCGAGCAGTCCGATCAGGGCGAAGGGAAGCGTTTTTCCCAAAATGAGCTCGATCGGACGAAGGGGGGTGACCATCAACTGTTCCATGGTGCCAATTTCCTTCTCACGAACAATGGCCATGGCGGTCAGCATGACCGTCACCAGGGCGAGGATGTTCACGACCACGCCGGGCACGAAATAGTTCTGGCTTTTGAGGTCCTCGTTGAACCAGACGCGGCTCTCGACGGAGACCGGGGGATCGGGCGCTTGGGGCTGGATTCGGTTGGCATATCGGGCGATCACCTGACCCGCATTGTTGGAGACGATCGAGGCCGTGTTGGAGTTGGTGCCGTCAATCAGGATCTGAATCTTGGGGCTCTGGCCGCGTTGAACCTCCCGCCCGAATCCAGGCAGGACACGCACCACGGAGTGAACCTGCCCGCGGTCGAGCAATTCCTGAATGGCGTCGTCCTGGTCGAGCTGGTAGGCGGCGTGGAAGTTTGGAGTTCCCTCGAACTCGGCCAGCAGCTGCCGGCTTTCCGGCGTCCGGTCCTGGTCCAGAATGGCCAGAGGGCTGTTCTGGACGTCCAGGTTGACGGCGTAGCCGAAGATGACCAGCTGAACGATAGGCGGGCCAAAAAGGATGAAGCGCATCCGGGGCTCGCGCAGGGTGAGGCGGAGTTCCTTGATGAAGATTTCGATGATTCGTTGCCAGCTTCTTTTCATTACATCGCCCCTTCAGGGCTCCATCGTTTCTTTCAGATCGTTAAACCCAGGGCTCACGCCCTGGGCTATTACACATCGCTCCTTCGGAGCTCGGGAGAAGAGTTGGAGCAACAAAGACCAGGAAGCGGGCGCACGGCCGTGCGCCCCTACGGTTATTCGGCGATTGGGGTGGGAAATATCGGGGTGGCCAGTTTGCAGGGTTAAAGAATCGGCGCGTTGAGGCGCCTCCCACATTCCCGGATCCAGAGGGGATGCTTCCACATTCCGGATTGTTCAATATTCGATCTTGCATATCTTCAGGCAATTTTTTGTTTGAGTTTGCGGGTTGCCAAAAAGAAGACCAGGGCGGCGAAGGCGATCAAAAAGCCCAGCTCGGCGGCCAGAATTTCAAACCCTACGCCTTTTAAAAAGATGCCTTTCAAGATGTGAACGAAATAGCGGGCCGGAACGATGTGGGTGAAAACTTGAATAGGCACCGGCATGTCCTCGATGGCGTAGATAAAGCCGGAGAGCAAAAAGGCCGGCAAAAAAGTGGTGACGGTTCCCATCTGGTAGGCCATGAGTTGATTGCGGGTCAGGGCCGAGAGCAGGATCCCCCAGCACAGAGTGCCGAAAAGGAAGATAAAGCAGCTGAGGGCCAAAAAAAGCAGGCTGCCCCGCAGCGGGATTTCAAAGAGGGTCACGCCGATCAACACCGCCGTCAGGGTGTCGACGGCACCCACCACAAAGTAAGCCGACATCTTACCCAGCACCAGCTCGGCCGGCCGCAAGGGAGTCGAGAGCAGCTGCTCCATGGTCCCCATCTCCCATTCCCGGGCGATGGTAAGTGAGGTGAGCAAAGCGGCGATGATCATCAGGATCACCGCCAGCAGTCCCGGGACGATGTAGTTTCGGGATTCGAGCTCGCTGTTGTACCAGACCCGCAGCTGGGCCTCCACAGGCGGACCCGAGACGGCTCCGCCTGCCGCCGTTTCCGAGAGCAGGGACAAAGAGTAGGCGCCCACCAGGGCTTCGGCATAGCCTCGGCCGATGGAGGCGGTATTGGAGTCGCTGCCGTCAATTAAAATCTGGATCTGGGCCGTTTTGCCCCGCAGTAGATCAGCGGAGAAATGATCGGGGATGATGACCGCCAGCAGGCACTCGCCGCTGTCGATCCGGCGTTCGATGCTCGCGTAATCATCAGTGGAACCCAGAACCTCGAAAAAACGCGACCCTTCAAAGCGGGCGATCAGCTCACGGCTGTGGGAGGTCTGATCGGAGTCGTAAATAAGAGTGGGGATCCGGTCGACATCCAGGCTCAGGGCGTAGCCGAAAAGCAGAAGCAGAAGAGCCGGCAGGGCCAGCGCAATCATCAAACTGCGGGGATCCCTCAAGACGTGAAGACATTCCTTGCGTGCCACCGCGCGTGTTCGACGCCAGTTCATGATTTCCGCTCTTCCTCCTGGATCAAGGTGGTAAAGACATCCTCCATGGAGGGTTCCACCGCCTGGAGGCTGCGGACCTGGATGCCCTGGCCTCGGAGGGCCTGAGCAATGGCAGGCTCGGCCCCTGCGGGGTCCGCGACCCGGATGCGAAGACCTCCCCCAAAGGGAGCGATATCCAGGATTTCAGGAAGCGGGTCCAGGGTTTCGAGACTACCCAGCACATCGGAGGAATCCAGCTGTAGGAAGTGGTCAAGCCGGGGATTGCGTCTCAAGGCCTGGGGGGTGTCCAGGGCAATGATCCGGCCGGCGTGCATCAAGGCCAGTCGATGGCAGTACTCGGCTTCGTCCATGTAGTGGGTGGTCACAAAAACGGTGTGGCCTTCCTCGGAGAGCTGATAGATCCATTCCCAGAACTGGCGTCGGGCGGTGGGGTCCACGCCCGAGGTGGGCTCATCTAAAAACAGGATGGGCGGCTTGTGCAAGATGGCGCACCCGAGAGCCAGGCGCTGTTTCCAGCCGCCGGGCAGAAGGGCGGTCAGGGTGTCGTGACGGTCTGTAAGGCCGGTCTTTTGCAGGATTTCCTGCAGAAGCGGGGGGCGGTCGCGCCGGGAGACTCCGTAGATGCCTGCGAAGAAGCTGATGTTTTCCTCGACGGTCAGTTCATCGTAAAGGGAGAAGGTCTGGGACATATAGCCGATGTTTTGTTTGATCTGTTCGGTCTGGGTGTAGACATCCAAATCCTGGACCCGGGCCTGCCCTGCGGTGGGACGCAGCAATCCGCACAGCATGCGGATGGTGGTCGATTTGCCGGCTCCGTTGGATCCCAAAAAGCCGAAGATCTCCCCCGGCTCCACGTGAAAGGAAACATGATCGACGGCCACAAAATCGCCGAATGTTTTAAGCAGGCCTTCCACCTGCACACTGGCAGTGACACTCATGCCGCCTCCCGGGAGGGTTGGCCGACCAAGGCCACAAAGACGTCTTCCATCGAGGGCCGGATGGGAGTCAGGCGAGCCGGGGAGCACCCGGCCTGCTCGAGCAGGGCCTGGAGGATCTCAGGCGTGGTCCGGGAGGGAGCGAGAAACAGGTGCAGGGCATAGCCTGAGAACTCGACGCTCGAGACTCCGGGCGCGCCGGCCAGAAGGGCCCGGGCCTGGCGGGTGTCGGGGCACTGGATTTCATAGCAATTCTCCTCCAGCTGATCCTGCAGGGCGTCCGGTGTGTCGCAGCGAATAAGCCGACCCTGGTCCATCATTCCCACCCGGCTGCAGCGCTCGGCTTCATCCAGATAGGCGGTGGTGATCAGCACGGTCATGCCGTCGCCGACCACCTGATAGAGCAGCTGCCAGAAATCGCGGCGGGAGACGGGATCCACGCCGTTGGTGGGTTCATCCAGAAGCAGGATCTCGGGCCGATGAAGCAGGGCGCACATCAGGGCCAGCTTCTGCTTCATGCCGCCGGAGAGTTTTCCCGCCTGACGGTCTCGAAAAGGTGCCATGCGGGTCATCTCGAGCAGCGAGTTCATCTGCGGTTCGAGCTGGTCGGAGTCCAGGCCGTACAGGTCGGCGTAAAACCGAATGTTTTCCTCGACGGTCAGATAGCCATAAAGGCCGAACCTTTGCGCCATGTAGCCGATCCGGTCCTTGATCTGCTCGCTCTGGCGGGAGGCATCGTGCCCGACCACCTGGGCCGTCCCCGAGGTGGGTTCGAGCAGTCCGCAAAGCAGACGCAGGGTGGTGGTCTTGCCGGCCCCGTCGGGGCCGACCAGCCCGAAGATCTCACCACGGTCAATTTCCAGGTCGAGGGCGTCAACCGCGGCGAGGGAGTCGAAGCGGCGGGTGAGGGATTGGGTGGTGATGATGGGGGGCATGAGAGAAATTTGAAATCCTAAGTCCTAAATCCGAAACAATTTTCGGATTCGGCGCCTGAGGCGCCTCCCACATTCTCTAGTTTGCATGTCGGTTGTATCCGGAGGGCCGCTCGCATAGCGGCCGCTACAAAATCTAGCCACCTTCCAGGAGAATCTCGGCGTCCGAGGGCATATTGAGTTTGAGTTCGCCGTCGGGGTTTGCGACATCAATTTTGATGCGGTAGACCAGCTTGATGCGCTCCTCCAGGGTTTGAATCTGCTTGGGCGTGAACTCCGCTTCGGAGGCGATAAAGGAGATGCGGCCCTGGTAGATCTTGCCGGGGTAGGAGTCGGTGGTGACCCGGACCGGGGAGTCCAGCTTGACGCGGCCCAGATCCTGTTCGTTGATATAGCCGCGCAGCCAGGGGTGCTCGACGTCTCCGATCTCGACCACCGTGGCGCCGCCGGCCAGCACCTCACCCGGTTCGGCCGCTTTGACCAGAACGACGCCGTCGCTGGGAGATCGCATCACCATGTCATCGAGCTGGGCGTCGATCACGGCCACCTGAGTGCGGGCGCTTTCGATGTCGGCCCGGGCCGTCTGGATTGACTGCTCGGATCTCTGGACATCCAGATGCTGGGTTTGGGCCAGCTTTAATCCCGCCTGGGCGCGCTCGACCTGGGCCCGGGCGGCGTCAATCGTTTCGTGACGGGGACCCTCAACCAGCAGATCCATGCGTTGGCGGGCCTGTCGGACCGAGGCGGCAGCCGCCGCGGATGTGCTTTTGAACTGATCGTGCTGAGCAGTGGAGATGTCCTGGTCGGCATAAAGGGTCTGGGCCCGTTCCCAGTCCAGGCGCGCTCTTTCCGCCTCGCTGCCGACCCGCTGGAGGGCAGCCCGGGCTTCCTCGATTTCCTGATCCCGGGTGCCGGAGAGGAGCAGATCCAGCTGGGCCCGGGCCTGCTTCACCTCGGCCTCTCGTTGTTCGATCTGTGCTTCCATCCGGGAGATCTGAAAGGCGAGTGCGGCCTCCAGTTCGAGCAGACGGGAGCTGGAGGCGGCCAGACCGGCCTCGGCCTGGTCTCGCTGGCGCAGGATCTGGTCGTTGTCCTGAGTGGCCAGGGTCATGCCTTTGGTGACCGTGTCGCCTTCCTCGACGGTCAGCTCGATCAGTTTGCCGGGAAGCCGGAAGGCCATATTGATGGTTCGCAGTTCGATGTTGCCGGAGAGGAAAATGTTCGAGGAGGGCCCATTGCGGGTGGGGTCCAGCCCGAAGTAGAGGGCCAGGCCCAGAATAATGAGGAGGACCAGGATGGGGAGAATTTTTCGTTTCATTACAGCATGCTCCGGATGGTTCCCATGGCCTCGCCCATGTTGATCCGCTGGAGGTTGTAGTTAAAGAGGGCCTCGATGTGGTTGTCGCGGGCACGCTCCAGGCGATTCTGGGCATCGGTGACCTCCAGGCTGTTGGTGATGCCCGCCCGGTAACGACGCCGGGCCTGCTCGAGTTCCTGCTCGGCCAGCTGGAGGCCGGCGGCAGCCGACTGGATCTGCTGCCGGGTGACCTCCAGGCCATCGAGGGCCAGGCGAACCTCCAGCTCGATTTGCTGTTGCAGATCCCGGGTCTGGATCTGCTGCTGTCGCAGCCGGGATCTGCTCTGGGCCTGACTGGCCTGTTGGCGGCCTCCGTCAAAAAGAGGCAGGCGGAGGGAAACCCCCAGACTCCAGGTTGCAAAGGAGTCGTTGAGGTGTTTTCCAATGGTGCCGTAGTCTGCAAATCCTGAAAGGGAAGGCATCCGGTCCAGGCCCGTGGCCCGGAAGCCGAGATCGGCCTCTTCTTCTTTCTGGAGCTGGACCTGCAGATCGGATCGGGATTGAAGGGCCAGCGCTGTGGCCTGGGATACCTCGGTCACCGGGACGGGAAGAAACTCGAGTGTCTCGGTCAGAAGGAGGTGATCCTCGAGATTGGCGCCGATTTGCCGGAGCAGGATCAGCAGCGCCTGGGCGTGCTGCTGCCGGGCCGCCAGGCGGAGGTGTTCCTGATTGGAGAGCTGTACCCGGGCACGAGTGACCTCGATTCCGGTTCCGGTGCCGGCGTCTTGCTGGTTTTCGGCCAGTTCGAGCAGGGCTTCGGACAGCTCGACATTGGCGGTGGCCGTCTCCAGACGGGCCTGCTGGCGCAGGGCCGTTACGTAGGAGCGGGCCACCTGGGCGGCGGTCCGGTCCTGGGTGCTGGAGCTCTCGGTCCGGGCTGCAGAAACCGCCACTTTGGAGGCCTGGTAGCGGCGCCAGGCGCCCAGGTTGACGATAGATTGGGTGACGGTGGCCCGAGCGTCAAAGATGGGAAAGGGCCCCACCTTCTCGGGTGGGCGGAACAGCCCTGAAGGCTGGAGGCCGGAGGCTGCCAGATTGCGCACCATGCCTTGCTCGACCATCGAACCCTCCAGATTGGGCAGCAGCGGGGCCCGGGAGGTACGGGAGCGGGCCTGGACCTCGCGGATCAGCTCCTCGGCTGTTTGAACGGCCGAGTTGCCTTCCTCGGAGAGGGCCATCTCGACGGCTTGCTTGAGACTCAGCCGCAGCTCGGCAGCTGTGACCCAGGTGGTGGAGAGGACTCCGGTCAGGAGAAGGGCCAGCGTCAAGCCGAGCAGGATTCGATGTTCAGTTTGCAGTCGGATGCCCATACTTTCAGGACTCCAGTGAGTGGTATCTCGCTCTTCCCTGGTCGGTCAAGATGCCCTGGAATACCACCAGGTTGATGTTGGTAAAAGCTTGAGTGGCGGACAGAGGAAGCCGGGACAAGGTTTCCGGATTGATGATGTTCAGGATCAGAGTCGAGAACAATAAAACCAGAAATTCGGCGGCAACCTCTTTTCGAAGGAAGCCTTTTGAGATTCCCTCATCGATGAGCGCTCCCAGGTATTTTTTGATGGATCGGCTTCTGCGGCGATCCAGTTCCTGCCAGAGGTCGGGTGCATGACGCTGGATGTCTCTCAGGAAGATGGGACTGAACCGGGGAAGTTCCGAGGCAACGAAGCCCAGAACCTGCTCCAGTTTCTCGGAAAAGCCCAGTTTTTTGTTCTGGACGATGCGGTCCAACCCTTCCGTGATCCTGAGGTTGATTCCCAGCAGGGCCTCCTGCAGCAGATCCCTCTTGGCGGGGAAATGCTGGTAGAGGGTTTTCTTGCTCATTCCCAGGTCGTGAGCGATCTCGTCCATGGTGACCTTGGTGAACCCTTGGGCGAAGAAGCTCTCTCGAGCCGTCTCGAGGATGCGATTTCGGGTTTCGGGTGGTGGTGGTGCCGTTGCTGTTGTCATTTTGGATACCTAAGAAACTATAATAGTATTATTAGTTTCCAGGGTCAAGGGGGTGGGGCCACGGAGGAAGAGGGAAAAATTTCACCACAGAGACACAGAGACACAGAGACACAGAGAAGATAATTTCACCACAAAGGCACAAAGAAGAGAACTGAGTCAGGGCGGGACGCCCTGACTCAGACTCTGTCGCTCCTTCGGAGCGAGGTCGGACCTAAGTTTTAAGGGGTCGGAGTTTCTACAGCGAGAGTTTCTGGTTGAGTTTCTGGATGCGCTCGTCGATGGCGGGGTGGGTGCTGAAGAAGGTCAGCCATTCGGGAAGGCCTTCCATGGGCTTGGTTCTCTCCAAGAAGGTGATCAGCCCCATCGGGGAATAGCCGGCCCGGGAGAGCAGCTGAATGGCAAATTCGTCCGCTTCCAGTTCCGTTTTCCGGCTGATGCCGAGATTGGCCAGCTGGTCGAGCATCAGGACGCTCTTGGCAGGTCCCCGGCTGATCACCGAGAGCAGGGATTTGAGGGCTTCGCTCCGGTTTTTTTGAATCACGGCATTGCGGGTATGGCCCAGTTCGACATGGGCGATTTCATGGGCCAGAATGCCGGCCAGCTGGTCATCGGAAAGATCGGGCAGATTGATCAGGCTCCGGGTGATCAAGAGGTGGGCTCCGGGCAGGGCCATGGCGTTGATCTCGGAGGATTCGAGGCGAAAGACCTGGTACCGGTCAAAGCGCAGCTGGGCGACCCGGTGGAAGGCTTCCATGATGGTGGTTACGCGGGGGTCTTGTTCGGTTTGAACCTTCTGCTTTTCAGCGATTTCGGAAAGCCAGGATTTTCCGACCCGGGTTTCGTCTTCGGGAGTGATCGGATCGATGCCCAGGGATTTTTTGACGCCCAGCAGGCGAAAGTTTCGGGAATAAAGCAAGATCGCCACCACCACCACGATCATGAGAATTTCCCGCCAGCCTAAAACCATGGGGGGTATTGTACAGGGGGGCGGTGGTGTAGGACTACATCGCCCCTACAGGGCTCCTTTCTGCATCAACTCAACTTGTACCCAGGGCTATTACACGTCGCCCCTTCGGGGCTCAGGCCGTTCGTAGAGCGGCCGGTACAAGATTGTGGTGCAGCCACCGGAATCGGCGCCTGAGGCGCCTCCCACATTCCGGAGGATTCGGGTTATACTGGGGGGCCATGACGAAGAGTTTGACCGATCAACTCAATCGGCCCCTCCACGATCTTCGCATCTCGGTGACCGACCGCTGCAACTTTCGCTGTGGCTACTGCATGCCGACCGAGATGTTCGGTCATGACCACCATTTTCTGGGGCGGGAGGAGTTGCTCAATTTCGAGGAGATCGAGCGCCTGGTGCGGATCTTTGTCGAGCACGGCGTCAAAAAAATTCGGCTGACCGGCGGAGAGCCTCTGCTGCGCAAGGAGCTGGAGAACCTGATCCGGTTGCTGGCCGCCATCCCCGAGATCGATGTGACGCTGACCACCAATGGCACTTTTCTGGACGATCAGGCCAAGCGATTGAAGGAGGCGGGACTCAAGCGCATCACCGTGAGCCTGGATTCGCTCGATGAGGTAACCTTTGCCGCCATGAACGACGTCAAGTTCCCGCTGCAGGGGGTGCTCGACGGCATTGATGCCGCCGAGGCCGCGGGTCTGTCTTCGATCAAGATCAATATGGTGGTCAAGCGCGGCATCAACGACACCAGCATTCTGCCCATGGCCCGCTACTTCCGTGAGAAGGGGCACACTCTGCGGTTCATCGAGTTCATGGATGTGGGGAACACCAACGGGTGGGGTCTGGAGGAGGTGGTGCCGTCTTCCGAGATCCTGAAAACCATCCATGCCGAATTGCCTCTGGAGCCTGTCGAGCCCGGCTATCGAGGCGAGGTGGCCAAACGATGGCGATACAAGGATGGAAGCGGGGAGATCGGTCTGGTTTCCTCGGTGACCCAGCCTTTTTGCGGTGATTGTTCCCGGGCCCGACTCTCGGCTGACGGGATTCTTTACACCTGCCTGTTCACTTCAGCCGGGTATAACCTTCGAGGGCTGCTGCGCGGCGGATCCAGTGATGAGGAGGTCTCCCTGATTCTGACTTCCCTGTGGGAGGCCCGCAAGGATCGATACTCGGAGATCCGCTCCTCGGATACCGTCAACCTTCCAAAGGTTGAGATGTCGTATATCGGGGGGTAGGGGCGTTCGTTTGTTCGTCCCGGAATCGGCGCCTGAGGCGCCTCCTACACTCCGGATGCCGCTCACAGAGCGACCGCTACAACGCGCCTACATCACCATCCCGGATATTGCTTCTGGTTGAAATTTTATTTGGCGGCGGGGAGGGGGAAGGCTCGGGCCAGGAAGGAATGCTCGAAGGGAGTTTCGAACTCATCTGATCGAAGACGACCCAGGGTCTGAACGGAAGTTTGAAAGACGGGGGTCTCAGCCGAGACGGTTCCCGACTCGATAAGTTCCCGAAACTTGAGCTGCGCGACGGCCTGGATCTCTCCCTGCGGGTTGCGGAAGTAGAGGATCCCGCCTTTGAGTCCGTCCAGTCCGTGCAGGGAGCGGAGGCTTTTGAACTTTCGAACCAGGCTGTCGATCGAACAACCCGAGATGCCTTCCGGGCAGTGGGCGGCCACCACCACGAAACGGTTCGAGAAAATTTCAAAGGCGCCCTGGACGGAGGCTTCGTGGGAGACCCACTGGGACATGAAGGGCTCCAGGCCCTGACGAATGATTTGCTCCCGGTCCGGGTCGAACTCCTGCTCAAAGGGGTAAATCCAGACTCGGGCGTCATCAGGCAGGTCGGCAAAAGCGTCTAATTTCATCCTGTAACATTTTATATCATAAAGTCTCGAAGTTCGGGGATTTGAAGAGGCGGCCCTCTCTGGCGTTGTTCAGGCCAGGCTGGTATAAGTCTTCTGATAACTGCTAATATTGAAGTCTGAAAGGGACCTATGGAATCTGCCAAGGCAGTCGATCTGGCACTGACCCCCCGGTCCAGGCTGGATGTCATCAACGTCACGGAGGTGCTCAAAAGGCAGTTCGGTGACCTGCTGTCCAATTACCGGAAGGCCCTTTACTATTCCTGCCACACCACGGCCGGCTACTTTGATCGGAGCTTTTGCGCCCGGCTCAATCACGACTGTGACTCGCTGCGTGCCTACGTGGAGTCTTTTCAGAACCTGTTTCCCCCCGATGCCGATTATCAGCACGATCAAATGGAGCAGCGAACCGAGCTGAGCGAGGAGCAGCGGCATCAGGAGCCTCGTAATGCCGACTCCCACCTGACCTTCATGGGTTCGGGACTTAGCAATTGCGCGACCTACGCCCCGGACACGCCGGTTTACTTCATCGATCTGGACGGGGTCTACGATGAGAAGGTTCGAGAGCGCCACACCACGGTGATCGGATTCAATTCCGAGGAGGTGGCGGCTCGGGTTTCCCTGATGGTTCCCGTTTCGGGGCATTCGGTGGATTCGGTCAATCTCAAGGATGACCGCCTGGGACTGTACGATGAGCTCCAGGAACTGCTGAAGCGACATGAGATCGTCAAGGGCCGGATCGATTTGACCCTGCCCTCCCATGAGCGCTATGCCGGCTTGACGGTCAATGAGTTTGAAACCTACCTGATGCAGCACGATCTGGTCGAGGTGCTGAGCAATCCGCTGCGCTTCATGGCTGAAAAGGGAAAACACATGTTGAGCGATCCCAAAGCCATCCCCTCCAAGGCGCGGGACTATGCCAAGTACGATCTGGTCCATGTGGTCAATGAGTTTCTGGATGCCTTGGGTCTGAGCGAGTCTCTTTTTGAGCGGGTCATCCAGAAGTTTCTGGCGGTGCCGGCCGAGCGGTTTTTGCGGATGAAGCGGTCGGTCAGCCTGCCCATTTCCGATCACAAGGAAAAAGGCAACGGTTCCATCCTCCAGGGGATCTACCAGAGTCCGGTGCTGGTGCAGTGGAAGAAATCCGAGGCTCACATGCGCCGCATCAACGCCACCATCGTTCGTTTCGAGTAGCCGCTCCTGAATCCTTTTTAACGAGGCCGCCTAACCCAACTTGAGTACACCACCCCAGGATCCGAAATCATCCGATTCCAAGGGGATCTCCCAGGCCCGAGGTGCCCAAACCCTGATCGTGGTGGATGATGAGGACAACCTTGTCGAGTACGCCACCCGCAGTGCCTGCCACCTGGACCGGCGTCTTCGCCACCGGGCAGTCGTGCTTTTTGTTTACAACGACCAGGAGAAGGTCCTTCTTCAGAAGAGAAAAAACGAGCTCTTTGACGGCCTGTGGGATCTGGCCGGTGCCACCCACCCGCTTCACAGCGAAGATCAGGATGAAAGCTATCAGGACAGCGTGGCGCGCTGCCTGCAGGACGAATGGGGAATCTCCACGGCCATGACCCGAATCCTGTCGTTTACTTATTATGCCGCCGATGGGGACCAGTGCGAGAACGAGTACTGTGTTCTGTTCGCAGGCAAATACAACGGTGCCCTGGATCCCAGTCCGGAGCATGTCTACGAGTCCAGGTGGGTCGACTGGTCACAGCTTCGAGAGGAACTGGAGAAAGAGCCCGGACAGTTCACGCCCTGGCTCAAAGTTGCCGCCGACTTGCTGGCCGGTAACGTGTTTCGAGATGAAGACCAGATCGAACAGAGCTTCGCTCAATGGGCCAGCCTGAAGGAGGCTCTGGGGCCGTCCTGAAGCGCTGGTCTTTGACCCGCGCGTTCCAGGTTCCAGGGTCCACGTTCCACGAAAAGAAGAAGGGAGTTCTTCCCCGATTCCAGTCAGGATTTCAAATTTCCTTTCCAGTAGGTCCTGGTGGTCAAGTCGGAATGACTTTGCTGTGGGCGCACTCGGTGCGCCCCTACATCACCATCCTGGACCTAGCTTAAAAGGGACGACAGGAGTCTGGATCTTTGTGGAAAGAAAAAATGGAGCGGGAAACGGGATTCGAACCCGCGACTTCAACCTTGGCAAGGTTGCACTCTACCACTGAGTTACTCCCGCTCACTGCTTAAAAAATATCATAAATTCGGTCTCCCGGGTTTGTCAAATAGGCGAAAGGGTTCGTGTTTTTTAAGATTGGGTCGTTTTAGCGGGCAAGGTGAACGACTCGAAGGACAACCAATCGGTCTGGACCCGCTCCGGGCGGGTCTCCCGGAACCCATCCTCCCGGGGGGAACTGGGTGGCTGGGGGGAGTGGATCGCCCTGAAGCACCTGAGGAAGCAGGGGTGGGACGTGGTGGTCCGGAACTGGAAGGGCTTTCATGGAGAGGTGGATCTCATTGCCTTTGATGGACCCTGGCTGGTCTTTGTGGAGGTCAAAACGGGGCGAGGCGGCGGTCAATGGCCGCCTGAGGAGAGGGTGGACTGGAGCAAGGAACGGAAACTGGATGAGCTGGCTGTGGATTTCATGATGCGCTATGAGATCGAGTAGACGCTGGTTCGCATTGATGTGATCGGGGTGGAGAGCCGGGATATGAGGAACTATGATTTGTGGCATTTTGTGGGGTAGGGGGGAGGTTTGTTTTTTTGTTTTTTTTGTAGTCGTTCCGGAATCGGCACCTGAGGTGCCTCCCACATTCCGGATACATGAAACGTGAAACGTGAAACGCGCTGGTCGAAGAC
>JAPYTY010000017.1:0-10647 GCA_029942065.1 Acidobacteriota bacterium
TATTCTCCCGTAGGCAACACGTAGGGTGGCAGCAACGAAGTATCTTATAGAGACCGAACCGTTACGTAAGTTACGTAACAATTACATGCCGGATATTCCCTTGGCGAGCTTCAAGGCATACGATTTTGCGACCCCGGGTGATCTGCTGGGCGATTACTACCAGAGCGATACCATCCGAATCTACACGGTCATCGCCAGTCTCATTTACAACCTCGCCTACATTGTGGCTCAACTTCTGGCAGGAGGAATCCTTCTGAATGTCCTCTCAGGAAACGTGATTCCTCTCAACTGGGGAGTCATCATCATCACCGTGGTGGTGATGCTCCACGTCGTGTCGGCCGGCCTTCGCGGAATTGCCTGGCTGGATTTCTTCAATGGCGTGTTGATCATGTTCCTGCTTGCCCTCTTCGGCTTTGCCATCATGACGGTAGGGGGAGGAGCCTCGAGTGTGATCAACGGGCTGGGGGAGATCAGGGATCGATTCATCACCACGCCTGGAATGATTGGAATTTTCACTCCTTCGCGCATTTACGGCGTGGCCATCGGCTTGAGCATCGGAGCGCTGGTGCTTTCTCCTGCAGCCTGGATCCGGATGTACTCCGCTCGCGGCAAGGACCAGTTCAAGAAAATCGGAGTTTTTCTACTCGGCCTGTGGATGGTTTCCCATGTGATCGGAACCTTCTTCATCGGCGCCTATGGCCGGATCATCTACCCCAACGTGGAGAATCCTGACTTCGTTTCCTCTCTGCTTTCGGTCAGGGTTTTGCCGATATTCTTTGCCTCGCTATTCCTGATCGCGGTGCTGGCTGCCATCATCTCCACCGCTGACACCTATATGCATACGTTGACCGCGACGGTGGTTCGGGATTTCCTCAAGGCGATCGTGTGGCCCGACATGGATGATGCCCGGGAGTTTCGTCTCAACCGACTGATCATCATCGGTGTAGCGGTCGTCGGTGTCTTGATGGCTCTGACGAACCCTGTCCTGATCACCCCCCTGGCCATCTTCGCCGGAGGAATCACGGCACAGCTTCTCCCGCCCCTGGTGGGAGCCGTCTGCTGGTCCCGCGCCACTACCCCGGCAGCACTGATCGGCTCCGGTGTGGGAATGGTGCTGACACTGATCTGGGAACTTCAAGGCATTAAAATGTTGCCAGTCATCCTTCCCCACCCCCTGGCCCCCTCCGTACTTCCGGGCCTGGCCACAGCGTTTTTCATCAACGTGTTCCTGTTCGTTGTGATCAGCTACATGACCCGGCCCCAGTCTCCGGAACAGGTGGAGAAATACCACGGTTTACTGGCCAGGGAGCTTTGATCTCGTGCTTTCGTGCTTTCGAGGGTTGGTAAAGCAACCCAACGGGTAGCGACCGCTACTTAACCGTGCAGAAGCCAAACAATTCAATTGATTCACCTCTGACCCTCCCGACAATTGCACGATTGCACGAATCTACGGCCGTGCGCCCCTACACTTTATTGGCCTTGAGTTCTTCTAGCGAGTAGCGGGTACCGCGCCAATCGATCCCCTGGGTCAAAAGTGCAGTCAGCATCGCCTTCCACTGGATGTAGACGAAAAACAGAGCACCAAGGGGAAATCCCAGACCGAACCAGGGCTTGAGACTGGTCAGTTTCGAACTTTTCCAGCATATCCCCCAGATCAGCAAAACAATGGCCAGATTCAAAATCCGGGTAATTCCGTCGGTCAGGAGGACCCCGACAAACGGCCACCAACCCAAAAACACGAGCACCACGGTTCCAACCAGCACCGCCGATATCCGGTAATCCACACCGGCAAACATGTTTTTCATCAGCCCCTGGCTCAGTTCCCTGACCGATGAATACCACTCCACCTGCAACATCCCCTTGCCGAACAAGAGTTCCTGCCTGTAGCCATTCTTCTTGATTAACTTCCCCAGCTTCAAATCATCGTCAGGACGCATGGCGATGGCCTGATGGGATCCCACGGCAAGATAGACTTCTTTCCGTACCATATTGAACGCTCCGATTCCCACAAACCGACTGCTGTTGGGATCCTTGACCTTCCAGGGTTTGACAAAAAAAGCAAAAAAGACACCAAAAACACCCACCAGGACCTGCAGTGCGATACCGGGGATCCTGACGTCAGGCGTGAGGGTGAGGTGATCGAGCCGATTTCCCAATAGATAGGCGACGGATTGTCGCACGGTGGAAGAATGCATCACAACATCGGCATCGGTAAAGAGCAAGAGCTCACCTGTGGCACGTTGCGCACCGTAGCTGAGCGCATGGTTCTTACCAATCCATCCCGCCGGCAGCTCCTGGATCCGAAACACCCTCAAATCAGGATATCGGGATTCCATTTGTGACAGGATGCGTCCGGTTCCATCACTGGAGCGGTCATCCAGGACGATGATTTCCAGATTCTTATAGTCCTGAGCCAGAACCGAGGTCAGGCCTTCCTGGATCTTTTGCTCCTCATTTCGCGCCGGGATCAGAACAGAAACCCTTGGATCCGGGACCTTCCGGGAGAGAACCTGATCCCTTAAAAACCCAATCGAGCGATTTCCCAGGCCCGCCTCGATGGCCAGAACCAGAAGGAGTACGAGTGTGATGACCGCAAGGTAAAAAAAAATGACTTCCATGGGTATCTAATGGTCGTTTATAGCACGATCTTGTAGCGGCCGTTTTTTAGCCCGACTATCTCATACTCCTGGATTTGTCTCCTGAACTGGATGGGAATGTAGGGGCGTACTGCGTACGCCCACAGGATAATCTTTATTTATGGCTTACATAGGGCGCACTCAGTGCTCCCCGGCTGGAAACCATCCGGACTGCCTGAGCACTGAGACACTCTGAGCCGAGCGCCCTTCTTAGCATCACAGTCCCTGCTGTGGGCGCACTCAGTGCGCCCCTACTCCAGGCTGCACGATCGAGCCAATTTGGAACCTGAAACACGCTGGTCTTCGACCAGCGTGTTTCAGGTTCCAGGTGCCACGTTTCACGAAAGGAAGAACGGAGGCCCGTGTCGATTCCGAAGGGCCGCCACAACTGGTCTTTGAACGATCACGGACTCGACAGAATCTCGTCCTCGTCAAAATAATCCACCTTGTGCAGTGGCATCACCACGCTTGAGATTACATTGAGAAGATGCCCCCCGATGCGTTTGTAGTATCGTGTTCCGAGAACCAGAGCGGTGGTAGTGCCAGCATCGTAGTTGGCACGGGCAACGCTCTCGATTAACGCGTCACTTCGTTGGGCGATCTCCCGTCCCTCGCGAATCAGGCGAAGAGCCTGATCGGATTCCGATGAACTCAAAATCTTCAGGGCGGCCTCAAACAGATCCTCGACTCCCTGGCGGATTGACTGCAGCTCCTTTACCGCCTCATCATCGGGAAATTGATCGGGCCCAAAATCAGCCAGCTCCAGGATGTTTTTCGCATAGTCTCCCAGGCGCTCGACATCCTTGACCAGGCTCATTAACAGGAGACAGTAGGGCACATCCAGCCTATTGCCTTGAATGGACAAGTGGGCCACCACCTGCTTACGGATGGACCGCTCACTCTGATTGACTCGGATGTCCTGTTGGTACAGGTTATCGCGTTCCTGTTGCGGGATCTTCTTTCCGAAAAAAACAGCGCCTGCCGTGAGGGTCATCTCATGCGCCAATTGAAGCATTCGGGCAAAGTTCTCGCCCATTTCTGCCAGGACGTTATTGGATCGAAAGATACTGAGTAATTCACGAAACATATCTGGGTCCTCTGTTACTCGAAGAAACGGTTCAAAATAACCAGCGCAGCGGGCAGACCGTAGAATAAACCAAGCACATAAATCAGTGCCCACTTACGAGATTTCACCGCCACCTCAGCCAATTTCTGTGCTGCGACCAGGGGCAGCCGACGGATCGGCCTCAACGGATAAATCAGCGCAATGCCCGAGAGATTAAAAAGCACATGAACCAGGGCAATTTCCACTCCAGCCGCAGCATTGGGCCCCGAAACAGCCAGGGTCGCCAACAAAGCCGTCACCGTCGTACCGACATTTGCGCCAAGGGTCACCGGAAAGGCATGTTCAAGGGTCAACAAGCCGGCTCCGGCCAAAGGGACCAGAAGCGAGGTGGTAATGCTGCTCGATTGTACCATCACTGTCACGATCACTCCTACCAACATCGACAAAAGAGCGCTCCGACCCAATGAACGGGTGATAAAGACCTCAACCCGAGACTCGGTGGCTGACTTCATCACCCGGACCAGTAGAAAAAGTGCGCTCACGATCATGACTCCACTGATCAAAATCAAAAGCACGGCCTGGCTGCGCTGTCCCTGGACCAGCCACTCAACCAGCTGCTGGATGGGATCGATCGCCATCTTCAGTGCATTCTTAAGCGGACTCTCATATTGAATCCCCCCGATGCCTCCGTAGCTGGATGCCAGAGCCACCGCAGTCCCACGCAGAAAGCCCGTCGCCATCTCGAGCGGAAGGAGAACGACAACAGCGATGAAGTTGAAAAAATCGTGGCAGGTGGCCACCGAAAAGGCGCGCCGGAATTCATCCGGGCGGGCCACATGAGCCAATGACACCAGGGTGTTGGTGACGGTGGTGCCGATATTGGCACCCATTACCATGGGAACGGCATTGGCTAATGGAAGCGGGTTTTCCGGGGCTGCCACGAGCCCCACGATCATGGCGGTGGTGACCGACGAACTCTGAACCAGCGTGGTGGCCAGGATGCCCACCATCAGGGCCATAAAGGGATTCTCAGTGGTGGCAAAAATGGCATTCAGCAGATCTCGTCCCAGCAGCTTGAAGCCGTCACCCAGGCATTGAACCCCCATTAAAAAGAGGAACAGCAGGCCCACAAGGGTCAGCGTCTTTTGGATGGAAGTTACCAACCCGCCGAGCTTGGCGAGCCTTACCTGTGGAGAAAGGGGCACCATCGCATCAGTTACGCCGGCTGGGATTGGTTCATGGGCTGTAACCTGGCGACTTCAGTTTAGCTTCTAGGGAAGGGAATCACTAATGGTCCGAGAATGCCGGTCATTTTGAACGGCACCCTCAATGATGCAAACTGCCGTCAATTCAAGATTTCTGGTTACTACGTGGCGTCAAGAAGCTGCGGGCTCAGGAAAAACTCCCGACAGCAGCCGCCTCATCATCAAAGAACTCGAACACCGTGGTGAGCTTGGTGATCGCCAGAAGCTGCTCCAGTTTCTCAGTCAAATTGAGCAGTTTGAGCTGTCCGCCCTGGTTGGTAACGGTCGTGAAAGAACTAACCAATTCTCCTATTCCAGCACTGTCGATGTAATTCACATTGCCCAGATTCAAGAGAATATTTGTCACGCCACTCTCCAGGGTTTCACGAACTTTTTCGCGTAACCCCCGGCTGCCTTCACCCATTGTGATTTTGCCGTGGATGTCAAGGATAGTGACGCCGTTCACACTTCGGGTATCAATGTTCATTTTCCTCTCCTTGCGTTTGATGATTCAGTCTCTTCTCCATCCTCATTTCACATCCGCCTTCGGGAAGGATCTTATAACATACTTCATCCATAAAGGAACGTACATAAAAGATGCCTCTTCCGCTGGGTTTGAGCAGATTTTCGGGATCCAGTGCATCAGGAACATCCGACTCCTCGAATCCCTCCCCTTCATCCTGAACACAGACCACGAATCGGTCCGGTAGGCTCTCGAACCGAATCCCGACCTTCTTCGTTTCGTCCAGTTTATTGCCATGTTGAATGGCATTGGTCACGGACTCCCGGATCGACAATCCTATCCAGTAGCGAGCATCCTCGTCGAATCCTGCCATCAGACCTATCTTTTCAGATAGCTCCTGGATGAAATCCAGATATCCCATGTGACTTCCAAAGGATATTTCCAGCTCTCCTGGGTGACCTTGACTGTCTTTTTCGACTTCATCAACCATGAAAAAGTGCTCAAATCATAGTCAGGACCCCAGGAGTTGTCAACCGAGGGGAAGCACTGGTCTTCGACCAGCGCGTTCCACGTTCCAGGTTCCAATTGGGCACGATCCTGCAGTCTTTTGTAGGGGCGCACGACCGTGCGCCTGCGGTAGGGTCATTGTAGCGGCCGCTCTGTGAGCGGCTCTCCGGATTCGGCGCACTGAGGCGCCTCCCACATTCCGGACACAAACGCACGATTGCACGAATCCACGAATCCACGAATCCACGACCTCATGTCCTATAATCGTGGTAAAAAACACATGAAGAAATTCCAGATGAAACGTTCCTGCGCAGCTTTGTTTCTCATTACACTTTCGGTGTTCCTGCTGACCACCAGTGGCCATCTGGATGTCATCGATGAGTACATGATCTTTTTTCAGGCAGAGTCCCTGACCTTGCGCGGCTCACTGGCGGTGCCCCAGGCCAAGCAGCATGACACCTGGTATGGGCGGGAAGGTGTGGACGGCAGACCCTATACCGGCTATGGGCCCGCCCACGCCTGGATGGTGGTTCCCTTCTACAGCCTAGGCCGAACAGCCGGAGCAGCGCTGGGAATTCCCGAGCCATCCCACGACCTGCTCCTCTATCTGTCTGCCCTCCTCTCCAATTCCTTCCTGGCCGCGCTACTGGCCTGCCTCTTTCACTATTTGCTGTGTCGTCTTGACGTTCCCCTCCGGGTCTCCTTTGCCGCTTCCCTGGGCCTGGTCTTCGCCACTCCGATCTGGCCCTACACCGGAACTCTCTTTTCGGAGATCTGGACCGCCCTGCTGCTGCTCGCTGGATTGGCGTTTCTTGAACAAGCAACACGCCAAGGGCAAGCAGGGATTTCTGCTGTGGTCGGGTGCGGGACCTGCCTGGGTCTGGCACTGATGAGCAGACCCAACCACGTGGTGGCGGTTGGAGTCTTCGCCATCGCCTTGCTGCTGGCACCTTTACCCAGGAGGCGCCGGATGCGACAGGTTGCGCTTTTGGGCGCCATCACCACTGCTTTTTTGGGAGCCACCCTCTTTTTGAATTACCTGCATTTTCACGATCTCTTCCAGTTCGGTTATGCCGATCAGGTGGAGGGCGGAAAGATCCTGACCGCCTTCGACACGCCGCTTCATCTGGGTCTTTTCGGCCTCTTCCTCTCACCCGGAAAATCGCTTTTTCTGTTCGCCCCAATGGTGCTGCTGGGGTTGGCCGGCCTGCCCCTGCTCTGGCATCAAAGTCGACCTCTGGCCGCGGTGTGCGGCGGCTGTGTAATTGCTTATGCCTTTTTTCTGGCCCGCCACACCCAGTGGGAAGCGGGCTACTCCTGGGGACCCCGCTACCTGCTGCCGGTGGTTCCCCTGCTGCTGGTCGGCATGGCCCCTCTTTTGAGGAAACTCCCTCGACGCTGGCCGCGGAAGGCCCTGGCAGTGCTGTGCATCCTGGGTGTTCTGATCAATCTGCCGGCCGTCTTCACTTCATTTTTCGAGGTCCAGTCAGGCGGCGGCTACTACGACAGCAACTATGATTACCTGATGGACCACAACGCGGTGGGACAGCAGTGGGGCCTGCTCTTCCGTTACCTGGGAGAGGGGTTTCAGGGCCAGGCCCTTGACGGCCCGCTTCACCAGGGACTTGACCTGTGGTTCGTGACCCTCATGAAGGACAGGGTCCCTTCTTCTCTGATCCTTATCGGGCTATCTCTGGCCCTTGCGGCACTGGCCGGCGGACTGATCCTGCAGCCGAGGTCCAGATCCAAAAAAAAAGGACAGCCTTAGGCTGTCCTTTTTTTACCCAGAATTTGAGTTCCGCTTAAAACACGAGCTTCGAGCCAAACTGGATCTGCCGTGAGGTCGAGGTGGTCTGGCTGATCCTTCCGGCTGCACCCCGTCGAGTCGCATTCTCAGTGGGAATGGGAACAAGACTACGCGTTGCAAAGTCAAATCTAACTGCTCCCGGGTCATTGAAAAGCGTGGGATCGGGCAGACCGAAATTGGGACGGTTGAAGATATGGAAAACTTCCGCTCGAAACTGGATCTCGACCGGCGAATCTCCACCCACCAGCTGGGACGTCTTGCTCACCGAAAAATCTACATTGGCAAAGCCGGGCCCTCGAATCGAATTGCGCGCCGCATCGCCCAATGTACCCCGTGGCTGGGGCGTAAACGAAGTGGGATCGAAGTACTGATCGGGTCCTCCCAGCACCGGAGAGTTGCTGCGGCCGGAAACCAGATCGGGCCGATCCGGGTTGAGCACATCCCCGTTGAAGGAGGCGTTGAAGCCGGTCAGAGGCGATACTCCCACCCCGTCGGACAGAGTAACAATGCCGTTTAATTGCCATCCGCTGATCAGAAAGGCACCGACTCCTTCGGCGGACCCGCCAATGTCATGCCCTCTCCCGAAGGGAAGATCGAAGGTGGCATTGGTGGTGAAATTGTGCCTCACATCAAAGTTGGAATGCCCCCGGTCTCTCTTGCGGTTAGCCACATCACTGTGATTCTGGGGCGAGTTCTGGCCTTCGCTGCCCAGCGGCGGCGGCAAGGTAGGAGACCGTGGGTCGACAGCGAATGGGCCGCTCATTGAGCGGCCGCTACAACGACCTTGCTGTGGGCGCACTCAGTGCGCCCACACAACAGGCTGCAAGATTGTGCCGGATTGAAACCTGAAAGTTGAAACGCGCGGGTCTTCGACCAAGCGCCATCAACGGGACGCCAGCGCCCGTACGGGATCCAGCTGAGCGGCTTTGATGGCAGGGTAAAGAGCTCCCAGGCACCCCCCTCCCAAAGGCATTGCCACGGCAACTGCCATCCACACCGGCCGGATATCCACCGGCAGGCTTGGAAAGGTCGTCAAGATTAGCTTCAGGGAAACACTGGTCAAACCGAATCCGATGATCACCCCCAGCAGACAGACCAGCAGGGATTCCTGCAAGATCAGTTGAAGAATGTAGGCTTTGGAGGCCCCCAGTGATTTCAAGATGCCAATCTCCCGGGTCCGCTCCATGATGTTGCTGTACATTGCCAGCAGTGTGATCGCAAAGCTGAGACCGATGGAAACGAGTGAAATCGCCGTTAGAAACTCTGTGAACCCGGGAGCACTCTCGCTTAACAGGTTCTGGAGTTCTGCCGTACGGGAAATCTTGTAATCATCAAACCTTTCTTCCAGCCTCGTCTCCACCACCTCGATGGATTCTCCCTCTGCCACCTTGATAAACATAACAGTTGCCTTGCCCGGCGTTCCGTTCAGCGCCTGCAGAGTGCCCAGCGGAATCATGACACGCGCCGCTGTCCCCTCCTGATAAACCCCCACCACGGTGAAATCGTGACCCAGTAAATGTATGGGGTCCCCTATGTCCAGGCGATTAACAGAAGCGTAAATGGTATCGATGATGGCCTCGGAAGGTCCTTCAAACATCCTTCCTTGCGGGAAACTCAAGGAGCTGTTGACGCGCTGGAAGCTTTCCCTCTCCACACCAAAAAGCGAGAAAAGACCTTCACTGACAAACTTGACGAAAATGGGCGTACTCGCATCCACGCCGTGGACGGCATCCGCCATCTGTTGAACCTCCACGGGCAGTGTGCCGCCGTCGAGCGCCAGAAACACCGAGGCACTGGCAGGCTGAAGTATCAAGTCCCCTCCGATGCGCTGCTGGCGCTCCGCCTGGTCCGTCAACTGACCATAGGAAAGACCCACGCTCACCAGAAGCAACACAACCCCCAGAGCGACTGCAACCATGGAGACAATAGTGCGGGTGGGACGCTTCAGGATATTGGAAAAAACAAGGTGCCACATCATTGGAAACAATTGCCTGGGTGATCCATCCATCCTCGAATGCAGCACCACCGCCTTTATCTGAGCGAAGCGAAGAATCACTCGTAGGTCCTGACGGATCGGCCTCCTCAAATGTACCACACCGCACCCCTGCGGGAGCCTTCCTGGGTGACACGTCTTCATTTGAGGAACGAAGAAACTTTCTCAAAAATCCAGACGGGTCGTTCAAAACTGAACTTTGAGACTATGAAAAACCGGTGCCGTCTTTTAACATGAAGATCAACGACATGGGAACGATCACGACACCGGAAGAGAAAATGGACGCAGCCCTCGAGGTTCTGGACCAGGCCCGAAGCCAGATACTGACCTTGATTGACGGAATCTCACAGACCGACTCCGAGAAACAGCCGAGCCCTGACGAGTGGTCGGTCGGGGAGGTCGCCCATCATTTGCTGCTGGTGGATCAGCGACATTCCAAGGGTATGATGACGCAGATCGCCCAGGGTCCAGGAGAGGACTTCAATCGACAGCAGGTTCTGAGGGAACGCTCCATGCCACTGGAGGATATGGCGGATGTTTCCAAATCCGGCAAAGGAAAGGCCCCTCAGGGCACGCAACCTACCCATGGCCTGGTATTGGCAGAACTGGCTGAAGCACTACGCCAGTTCCGCCTTGAGACCCGGTCACAACTTTTGTCTCACCGGTCCCGCGATCTGGAAGATCTATGGTGGGAACATCCTCGGTTTGGCCCCATGACGCTGTACGAACGGATCTGTCTCATTGGCTATCATGACTTGAAGCACCTGGCCCAGATTAGAAGACTGGATGATGCATGAGTTCTCTACCGCATCGCGCCCGCCTTTACGTGAACGAAGCGGAGCATCACCCGGGCTAGACTAAACTCCTCTTGACCATGCACAAACTCCGGTTCCTGAAAGAGTTCTTACACCACCCTGGCGCTACCTGGGCT
>JAPYTY010000017.1:10657-15708 GCA_029942065.1 Acidobacteriota bacterium
TGAGAGTTCCACCGGGTTGGCCGAGTTGATCACCGACGCGGCAGATCTCTCAGATGCCTCCATGGTGGTGGAGTTTGGATCAGGTACGGGTGTCTTTACCGAGAAGATCCTGGAAAAGGTTTCTGAGGATGCCTCCGCCATCGCCCTGGAAGTCAACCCCGCTTTCGTCAAGGAAACACGGCGGCGCTGCCCGCAGGCCACGGTCATTCATGATTCAGCCGTCAATACGGCCCGTCACCTGAAAAGTGCAGGCGTGGAACGATGTGATCGAATCATTTGCGGATTGCCCTGGGCGTGTTTTAGCCAGTCCCTGCAGGATCAGTTGCTGGACACCGTACAGGAGGTCCTCACCCCCGGTGGGAAATTCCTGACCTTTGCCTACCTGCACGGACTCCTTCTGCCATCGGGAAGAAGATTTAGAAAGTGCTTATCTTCCCGATTTGAAAAGATCGTGGAAACCCCCATTATCTGGAAGAACCTGCCTCCTGCATTTGTGTACTGCGCTGAAAGGTAGTCCGCACTTCTCACACCCACTCTACTACGTCGCCGAATGCACTCGCCCTGACTGTGTTGCGCTCGGTCGGTCTCCTCGACGTACCTACTGGTACGCCTGCGGTGCCCTCCCGTCGCGCGCCTTGTCAGGCCGGCGCCTTCGCCGCCTCGTGACGAGCGTGTGTGAGAAATGCGGACTAGGAAAATCCTAAATCCGAATTCCCAAACAAGAATCCCAAGCACGAAACTTTGGGTTGGATGAAGGAGTTGGGTTTTAGGGTTTCGGATTTGGGAATTTGGAATTCCGATTTCGAGTTCCCAATTATTTCTGTTTACTGACTGCCCGTCTGATGATTGCCTTCAGCCACCCGGGTGCCAGGACCCGGAGCCAGGGCAGGGCTTTGAGTTTGGTGGGAATAAAAACCTCCCGGCGTCGTTTCCGCATCGAGGAGATGATCCTGGCCGAGCACTCTTTCAAGCCGACCGCCTGTTTATCATGTTGCGGGGTTCCACTCAGGCGCCTTCCATCCCCTGCCAGGGCGTTCTCCCTGAGGTTGGTATCTCGGATCCATCCGGGCATTACATTGAGAATTTGAATCGCATCACCCATTTCAAATTCCAGAGCTTCCAAAAAGCCTCTGAGGGCATGTTTGGAGGCTGAATAGCCGGTGTGATGAGGAACTCCGATGACCGCCTGGGCAGAGGAAATGGCCACGATGAGTCCACGATTGAGTCTCAGATGAGGTAGAGCCGGGAGGATACAATTCACCGCACCAAAATAGTTGGTATCCATCACTTTGTGCAGAATCGAAAGATCGGTAATTTCATCGAATCGGACCCACATACTGATACCGGCGTTGAGAATCAGGTAATCGATCTGTCCAAACTTTTCAATGGTCCGCTCGATCATAACCTGGCACTGGGCTTGATCTGTGACGTCTGTGGGTTGCACCAATACCTCTGAACCCAGTTTTTTGACCTGGGCCGCGATCTGAGTGAGGGCGTCCGCGTTTCGAGCAGCCAGCACCAGATTCATCTGCTCCCTGGCCAGATCAAGCGCGAGCGTTTTACCCAGGCCGGATGAGGCACCGGTGATCACCGCGGTTTTCCCTTGAACCCCCATTTTCAAAGACTATCTCCCGTGGATGAAGTTCAGGGGGAATCCTCATTCGAAACCGCAAAAACATTGTTGCGGATTCCAAAGATATTGAGCGGGTCATTGCATTGCTTGACGCTTTTGATCAGTTCCATGCTCAGACTGGAGAGGGTCTCTTTGAGGAAATCCTTGCGGATTTTTCCCACACCGTGATGATGTGAGATGGAACCTCCATTGTCGATGATGGTTTGACGCAGGGAATGCTCGATTTTGCCGAAAATCTCTTCTGGATTTTCGACCCCTCTGGTGTAAAAACCGAACATGAAGTAGATGCACACTCCCGTGTGATACAGCTGAGTAATACGATAAGAGAGGTAGGGCTTCCCCGGCAAATCGAACTCCTGATGTTGGCGTTGTAATTCCTCCTCAGCCGCTTTGCAGACCTGGTGGACCTTACTCCAGGGAGCCGAAGTTTCGAAGGTCTCTCCAAGCACATAAAGATCACCCAGGAAGTCACGGATGTAGGCAATCGCATAAGTGAGCATATAGCCTCGCTTTCCATTTTCCGCTCCGGCCGCCATTCCTTTGAATTGCTTGGCCAGATTGTAGATATTGGCTTCCTGATAGCTGACTTCCTTGGCTGAACCCTCCATCACAATGGTTGCCGCGGCCATCTTATGGAGATCAATGCCGCGCACCTTGACCAGGTAGATTTTCTTGATCTTGTCCATCCAGGCTCCCAGCCCCGTCGAGACGGGTTTGAGAGCCTGTCCAAAACGGAACTGGACGTTATCCACCAGGCGGATACTGGCCGGGATATATCCGGTGCGAGCCAGACGGTGCAGGAATTCAACGCCCAGCTCAAAGTCGGGAAAAACCAATGACCCGTACTTCTTGACTTCCGGTATGGGGTAGATCTTGATCACCGCCTTGGTGATCAAGCCCAGATTTCCTTCGCTTCCAAACAGAAGAGCCTGGGGCTGCATCCCCATGGAAGCTCGCGGCATCGGCTGGATCTGCTCCAGAACTCCTTCCGGGGTGATCATGGTGATATTCTCCACGATCTGTTCGATATTGCCGTACCGATTCTTCTTCATCCCACTGGCATTGGTGGCGATCCAGCCCCCTAAAGTGGAGAGCTCGATGCTGTCCGGCTCGTGACCGGAAGTAAAACCTTGCCGATTCAATTCCTCTTCAAGCTGCATCCCGGTGACGCCGGCCTGAACACAGGCGCGCAAATTGTCCTTGTCCAGCCATTCGATCGTTCTCATCCGCCTCATATCCACCGATACAATCATTCGACTTTCTGACGGCGGTAGTTGAAGAGCACTGCTGACGCTGGTTCCACCTCCGTAAGGCACCAGGCACACATCGTGTTCCTTGGCCAGCTCAATCATTCTCCTGGCATCCTGCTCCGACTCACAGTGAAACACCATGTCCGCCACTCGCTCCAACTGCGAATAAAGCACCTTGTAGACCTCTTCAGATGTTGTCTGTCCATGGCTGTGTAAAAGACGTTGGGCATCATCAAAGGTGTATTGATCGGCCTTGAAATGGCTTTCGACGGCCTGGTAGAAACTCTCATTTTTATTGGGGCTCGGCACAGACTTGGGTTGGAGCTCCTGCTTGGGATCCTGTAGATCGAGCTCAATCCCCAGCACCTCCTCCACGTAGGGCAGCAAATCGAACATCTTGTAGCCAGATAAGGTGTAGCGGGTGCCACTCAGGGTAACGGAACGGTCGTCGTTGATGGAAAACCGGGTGTCCGCAAAACCCCACCGATGTCCCCAGGTCCGGGTGTCCAGTTTTTCCACTTTCGTGCCTTGCTTAGCCATGATCCTAGCCTATGAATACCCAGGCTCTTTTCTGCAGTCACGAGAACCTGTGCAGGGTTCTGACTATTTGAAGAGCCTTGTGGATGTTTTAGGGGTACCGATACAACTACCTCAGGACAACTCCTTATCAGGGATCCCGCTTACGGAACAGATCAAAATTCTATCTGAGTATGTAGCGATCATACTGGTTAGGTGAAGAGAATCCGCAGAAAGGGTGCCTTGAAGTGTCCCTTCCACAACCCAAAACAGGAGAGAAACAGGAAGCCTGGCCTATGAGCCGAATGCCCCTATCTCCTGAAACCCTAATAAATACTGGCGGGGCCGACGAGACTCGAACTCGCGACCTCCGGCGTGACAGGCCGGCGTTCTAACCAACTGAACTACGGCCCCGCTCATGGACGCTCAACGATCAGTTGAATTAAAGATAATATAATAAAAACGACCGGATGGGAACAACGTCCGGCGGCCCGGCCGTCCTGTTTTTATTCCAGCTGAAACTCATCCAGGAAATCGGGGATCACGATCTCGGAACTGATTACCTGTTCCAGTTGCGCCTTGAGCGCCTGCTGAGATTCCAGTTCCCCATGGACCAGAAAGATCTTCCGGGGAGGTTCCTTGAGATGACCGACCCACTCGAGAAGCTCCCCTGAATCGGCATGGGCGGAAAGAGCATCCAGGGTGGCGATCCTGGCCCTCACAGGCACCCGGGCCCCGTGAATCTTGACTTCCTTCCTCCCTTCTGAAATCAGCCTTCCCAGCGATCCTTGAGGCTGATATCCCACAAAAAGGACGGTGTTGCGGGAATCTGAGAGACGACTCTTGAGGTGGTGCAGGATTCTCCCACCGGCCAGGTTTCCACTGGCGGAAACGATCACGCAAGGGGACTTCACTTCGTTGAGGGCCTTGGATTCCTCGACGCTTTGGACCAGGTGGATACTGCCTGATTCGAGGGGACAAGCCTTGGCCATGAGCTGGGACATCTCGAAATCATGCTCATCCAAATTATCGCAGTACATGGACACCGCACGGACCGCCATCGGACTATCCAGATAAACCGGCAGCACGGGTATGCGTCCGGCCTCCTCCAGCTCACGAAGAAAGTAAAGAACACGCTGGCTTCTTCCCACGGCAAAGGCGGGAATAATCAGGCTTCCGCCCGCCTCGAGGGTCTGCTGCACCAGCTCCTCCAGATAGGCCCGAACATCCACCTGCTGGTGAGTGCGGCCGCCATAGGTGGATTCCAGAAGCAGGTAGTCCGCCTTCTCAATGGTCTCCGGGTCCTTGATCAGAGGCTGTGCACTCCGGCCCAGGTCCCCCGAGAAAAAGAGGATCTTCCGACCGCCGGAGTCGGTGTAATGGAGCCGGATCATGGCCGAACCCAGGATGTGCCCGGCGTGCAGGTACTCGAAGTCGAGCTCTTCGGTCAGGGCCTTCGGCTCATGGTAGATCACCGGCTGGAGATGCTTCAGGACCTGCCGGGCCTCCTGCTCGGTATACAGGGGCAGAGCCGGGTCGTGACGAGAGTACTTCTTCTTGTTGGCATAGAAGGCATCCCGCTCCTGAAGGTGCCCGGAATCGGGCAGCAAAAGAGAAAGCAGATCGGCCGTAGCCGGGGTACAGTAAATGGG
>JAPYTY010000018.1:0-3723 GCA_029942065.1 Acidobacteriota bacterium
GGCCAGGACTGAATCGACGATCTGCTTGTAGCCCGTGCATCGACACATGTTGCCCGAGAGTCCCGCCCTCACTTCTGCTTCGGTGGGATCGGGGTTTCTATCCAGCAGTTCACAGGCACTGAGCAAAAAACCGGGGGTGCAAAAGCCACACTGAAGACCGTGGTTTTCCCAGAACCCCTGCTGCAGGGGGTGCAATTCTCCGTTGGTCGCCAATCCCTCGACCGTCTTGACCTCGGATCCATCCGCCTGGACGGCAAACATCAGACAGGATCGAGCGGTCTGCCCATTGAACAGAACGGTACAGGCCCCGCAAATCCCGTGTTCGCAGCCCACATGAGTACCCCTTAGATCCAGGTCCTCTCGCAGGAAGTCCGACAGCAGTCTGCGTGGTTCCACCTGCCGATGGTACTCCTGCCCATTGACCGTGACACTGATTGATCGGTACTGCTCAGCCATGGATTAATTTTCCCCTCTGAGATTTTCAACAGCCATGTTGGCAGCTTTTTGCAGGGCGCGCTGGGCCAGCACGCCCACCAGGTGTTTTCGTTGTGCGGCGGAGGCGTGAAGGTCATCGAAGGGTTCCACCTTCTCGGAGAGTTGACTGCCCAATTCCTTCAGGACTGAATCGGTGATCTTTTCACCCTTGATGATTTCCTCCAGGGCGGGGTCTCTGAAAGCGGTTTCGTCAACACCGATGGCCGCCAGGCGTGCATCGGTGCACACTTCATCGGAATTCAGTGTCACGGCCGCGGTGACTCCAACAACCGCGAAGTCGCCGTGGCGAAGAACAAACTCCTCGAAGGCCCAGCCGGAGCCGGGGGGGGCAATCGGGAACCGCACCTCGACCAGCATCTCTTCAGGCTCCAGGTTGGTGGTCATGACACTGACGAAAAAGTCCTCGGCAGAGTCGGTTCTCTCCCCGTCCTTGCTTCGAATCACCATTTCCGCGTCGAGAGCTCTGGCGATGGCGGTCAATTCCGCCGTGGGGTCGGCATGGACAATGCTCCCTCCCACGGTGCCCCTATTACGAGTTTGAGGATGCCCGATCAGCTCCGTCGCATCGGCCAGCAGTCCACACCTGGACTTGACCGTTTCCGAAAATTCCAGCGTGGTCTGGCGAGTCAGGGCTCCGATTGCCAACTTCCCGTCCTTCTCCTCGACATAGTCCAGATCCTGGAGTCGGTTGATGTCGACCAGGATTTCAGGGCTTGCCAGCCGGAAATTCAGCATCGGCACCAGAGACTGGCCTCCTGCAAGAATCTTGGCATCCCACCCGTACTGCTTGAGAAGGTCGAGGGTTTCCTCGACGCTGTGGGGATCTTTATATTCAAATTTGGCAGGTTTCATCTTCGATCCGGAATCACTGGGTTTTTTCAGATTGGCCTTCGTGGATCAAACTCCAGACTCTTTTGGGATTCAAAGGCAGTTCATTGATGTTGACTTCCAGAGAGCGCAAGGCATCGGCCACCGCATTGGCGATGGCAGCGGGTGCCGTTTCAGTGCTGCTCTCACCGGCCCCCTTGGACCCAAGAGGAGTCAGGGGAGAAGGTGAGCAAATATGGCCGATGTTCAACTTCGGGGCCTCCACCGCCGTGGGACATACATATTGCATGAAGTTTCCGGCCAGCATTTGCCCGTCATCATCGTAGGTCAGTTCCTCATAAAGGGCGCCCCCGATCCCGTGCAGAGCCCCTCCGTATATCTGCCCTTCCATCAGCATAGGATTGATGATCGTTCCGGCATCATGAACACTGAACCAGTCCAAAATGTTCACTTTTCCCGAGTCTCGATCAACCTCCACCACGCAAATTTCCACCATGAAGCCATAGGTGTTGGAAGAATTCACCCGGTCTTCAGCGTCGGGAGCCACGTTGGAGGGAAAGCGAAACACCGCGCGGGCCTGCAGTCCAGCCTCGATATCGTCGGGAAGGAGTTCCAGATTCCAGTGGGCCGTTCCAGCAACCCGCTTGACGGTGATCTTCTTTTCCGGGTCGCTCTGGGAAATGACGGTCCCCTCTTCGATGACGAGATCCTCCTCAGGAACCGACAGCAGCGCGGCAGCCAGATGAATGATCTGCTTTTTGAGCTTCCGAGCCGCCAGAACCGCCGCACTGGTTCCAACCGAAGCAAAGCGGCTGGCATAGGTTCCGGAAGAAATGCTCCAGCCATGTTTGGCGGTATCGAATTCATCGATTACCAGGACCTCTTCGGGGGTGATTCCCAGTTCATCGGCCACGATCTGACTGACAACCGTCTCATGGCCCTGTCCCTGAGGAGTGGTGCCCATGCTGACACTGACCTTGCCCCTCTGGTTCATCTGGATGGTGGCGGACTCGGCCGATCCTGACTTGGGCAAATATCCCGGTTTGGCTCGGACCTCGGGCGGCAAGGCAATCGTAATATAGCCCATGTTGGAAACCGAAGGATCAATCCCCGTGGCGATTCCGATGCCGAAGAGCCGACCTTCTTTCTGAGCTTCGTCCCGCTGCTTTTTGAGGCTTTCGTACTGGCTCATTTCAACCACCAAATCCATGCCCTTCTGGTAGTTGCCACTGTCGTAGATTCCTCCCATCGGGGTGGTGTAGGGAATCTCGTCTGCGGGAATCAGGTTGCGACGCCGGACTTCCATCGGATCCAGATCGAGCTCTTCGGCGATGCGATCCATCATCCGTTCCTGCTCAAAATAGATCTGTTGACATCCATATCCCCGGTTGGGTCCGGTGGGGCATTTATTGGTCATCACATCGTAAGCGTCAAGGCGGACGTTTCGAACCTTGTAGGGGCCGACGAAGTTGCCGATGGGGCGAAAGGTGCAGGCCGGTTCCGGAGCACGCAGATAGGCCCCCACATTTTCAATCACCTTGGACTTGATGCCCAGAAGCGTCCCGTCGTTTCTGACGGCCACTTCCCGATAGGCCACCCGGTCGGTTTGACAGGAACTGGCCAGGAGATGTTCCTGGCGGTCCTCAATCCATTTGACGGGCCGTCCGGCCTTCATGGCGGCAAGGGAAATGAGGACGATATAGGGATAGATGCTCGATTTGATTCCGAAGCTGCCTCCGATGTCCGAGGGAACGATAAAGCGCAGCTTGTTCTCATCGATGTTCAGTGCCCGGGCCGCAACGGCGTGCATGCTGAAAGGGCCCATGAAGTTGGAGCGAACCGTGATGACGCCGGTAACGGCATCGTAATCGGCAATCACCGCATAGGTTTCCAGAGGAAGGGAGCTGTAACGAGGAAAGACAAAGCGCTCCTTGAGAATCAGGTCCGCTTTTTCGAAGGCCTTGTCCACCTCGCCGTAATCGAGCAGGCGATGGCAGCCAATGTTGTCGCCCAGTTCCTCATGCAGAATCGCCGCATTCGGATCCAAGGCGTCTTCGGGTTTGACGACGGGCGGGAGTGGGTCATAGTCAACCTCGATCAATTCGAGGGCGTCTTCGGCCACATAGCGATCCGAGGCCACCACGACGGCCACCGGTTCTCCAACATAGCGCACCTTGTCCACAGCGGCGCTGTAGTACTTGAAGGGAGCGGTGACGCCTACGGGAAAGGGCAGGGATTGTTCTCCCACTTCCTTTCCTGTCAGGACGGTGATCACTCCTGGAAGCTCAAGAGCTTTGCTGGTGTCGATGGAAATAACCCTGGCGTGGGCGCGAGGACTTCGAAGGATGGCCGCGTGATGCATGTTGGGCATCGTGATGTCATCCACGAAGGTCCCTCGGC
>JAPYTY010000018.1:3733-15699 GCA_029942065.1 Acidobacteriota bacterium
GTCGTGGGTCCTCCCGGCGCTTGACTGATTGTCCCACCCAGGTGGCGGTCTTCTGGGATTCCTTCTTTTTCTCTTTGGTCTTGGGAGGCGCAATTACCATTTAAAACAATCTCACGAATGGTATAAAGGATTCTCGGTGTTCTTTACAGGGGGAGAAAGATACCGTCTGTGGGCCTTCTAGTCAAGTACCGGGCGCTGGGTGAAGCCCAGCGCGTTTCACGTTTCAGGTGCCACGTTCCACCTTGCAATAGGGCACGATCTTGCAGCCTGTTGTAGGGGCGCACTGAGTGCGCCCGCAGCAAGTTCGTGAAGCCAGGAAGGGTGCAGGGCTTAGGCAAAAGGAAACCCCAGGTAATCCGGAAGGATGGAGCCGGGGTGCATCCGGTGCACCCTATACAAGCCATCGATAAAGCTTGTCCTGTGGGCGCACTCAGTGCGCCCGTACACTCCGGAAACCTGGAACCTGGAACCTGAAACCGGAAACCTGGAACGCGGCGGCCGGCGGCCGCCGCTCTTTCACCGTATCGGTAACTCGATGGAGGAAGGATAACGGCTGTCGTGGTAGATGCGGTTGCGAGCGGTGACGGCATGGGTCACCAGATGCATCGGACCCGCCGTTCCGGGATTGGGCAGGTAGGACGGGAAGCTGCTGGAGGCGATGCTGATTCGAATCCGATGTCCGGCCTTGAACAGGTTGGCAATCGCATCCAGCGAGAAAGAGAACTCATACACTTGATCGGGCTCCAGAAGCGATTCCTCTTCCTGGCTCAACCGGTAGCGGCCACGAATGACGTTTTGTCGCAAAAGAGCCGAGTAGCCGTTGGGGTAAACATCGGTGAGGGTGAGGACAAAGTCGGTATCCGGAGCCGAGGAGGAAGCGAAGAAGCGGGTCTTGATCTCTCCGACCACCTCTAGATCCTCCTCCAGGACATCGGTGGTGAAGGTGAGGATGCGGGACTCAGCCGGCCGATGATCCTGGGGACCCATGGTCCACATTCTCCCAAAGCCGCCATGCCCGCCAATGGTGGGGATGGGATTGTAAGGGTCATGCAGGTACTCATCCGGTGTCTCGGAATCGGGCGGCTGCTTTAAAAGCCGGCCATCGTTGAGTGATCCGGTAGGGTCTTCCGTCCCCGCTCGCAGATAGTAAGGGATGTACTCGGTGCCCGGAAGAGGCCAGGTGTCTCCCTCCAGCCAACGATCAGCTCCCATCAGGTAAACCCGTACGGCAGGCTCGTCCATGATGCCTGTTTCTATTCCCTTTAACCAGAAGTCGAACCAGCGCAGTTGTAAATCCAGACGATCAATTTTGGCGGCCGGGCCGAAGCGGACGGTTTCAGTCTCCGGCGGTATGTCTCCGCCGTGGACCCACGGACCCATGATCACTTTTTGTGACTGTCGTGTTTTCTGAGAACGACCCTCCCGGCTGATGCGATTGAAGTTTTGAAACGACCAACGGACGTAACGGTCGTACCAACCGCTTTCGTGGTAGATGGGGACATCCATGTCCGAATATCGGGTGGCGGGATCGATTTCTTTCCAGTAGTCATCGTAGGCGTTGTGAACGAACTGCTCCACGATTTCCGGGTGTAGAAAGCTGGCAATGAAGGGGAGTCGTGTCCGTTCCCAGTCCGACAGCCATGAGTTGTAATCCTCCGGTGTGCGCAGGGGACGAGGCATGGCGTCGTTGTTGTGATGCCAGGTGGGGCCTGCCGAGGTATGGACGCCGCGTTCCATTCTTCCGCCGATGCGGTGGTGGGCGGCATAACTGGCGAACATGGCGCGCAGATGAGGGGGTCGCGTGGGAGCTGTCGAGAGCTGCCACTGGGCATCCGAGGAGATTCCGTAGGTACCGATCTCACCGTTGGACCAGGACTGCCGGGCCGCCCATTCAATGGTGTCGTAGCCGTCCGGGTGTTCCAGCCACCCTTCATTTCGAGACTGGTGAAAGACCCCTTCGGAGCCAAAGCGGCCTCGTTGACTGACCACCAGAACGGCATAGCCGTTGGTCGCAAATAGCTCAGCCGCCTCGCTGCGCCGTTCCCGGGTGTAGGGACTTTTTCGAACCAGCGTGGGGAAGGGACCCTCGGCAGCAGGGAGGTAAAGATCAGCTGCCAGATGGATCCCGTCGCGCATCTCGACCCGAACCTCTTGCTGGTTCACGTCAAGGCTTCCCAGCGAACCCGACATGAGCGTGTCGGGTTCAATCAGGGCAAACAGACCCAAGGCGACGACAATGATGCCGCCCAGGGTGGAGAATCTTTTTCCCATCAAAGTATCAGGGATTTCAGGCGGCCGTGAAATCGGCAGTCAGGCGCGCGGTTCCCCACTCCACGGTCAGGGTTCCATTGTTGCCCTGGCCTGTGAGATCGATGGTCAGCATATCCACCAGACTAGAGGTTTTACTGACCGATCCGGGCAGTTCTACCACGATGGTGGCAGGGTCTGGTTGGCGACGCGATGGGGCCGAGGCCAGTGTCAGCGACCAGTTGTCGGAGTCCTCGAAATGCGCCCACAGGACGTACTCTCCCTTGGGAACCGTGGTGTCGCCAAGCTGAAGATCCACATCGGTGGTCAGGGTGGTGGCTTCATCCGCTCCCATTCTCCAGTACGCTCCCGGCTTGATCATGGAAAGCAGATCACGTCCATTGGCCAGGGGCCGATGGTAGTCGACGCTGATGGTTCCGCCTCCCACGGTTGCCGTGACATGGCCATGTTCGTTCCCGTGACCAAAGGTGAAGACCGCCGCCAGCAACACAAAGGAAAAAATGCCTGCAAAAATTGTCCTGTTCGTTCGTGAACCCATGGATACCTCCTGTTTGTTATCAATGAGGGGTTGTAAATGGTGTCCGAAATTATAGCTCAGCCGATGGGGCCGGGCAATGTTTTAAAAGAGGTAAGCCCATTTTATGTATGCATGATCCGGGCTACGAAATGACCGGATCGGGCTTGATTTGCTCCCGGATCCGGGAGTACCAGCGCATGGCCTGGAGGGATTTGATGGCCAACCGGGTACTTTCAAAAACGGGCATGTCGAGTCCGTCAATATCCTTTAACCACTTCTGCTTCACCTCGCCCCCCAGCATGACGGTGAAGATAGGCTTATCGGGCTGTTGTTGGCGGGCCGTCTGATAAATCTCGCGCATGCCGTCAAAATCGGCATTGGAAAGGGCGAGGAGGATCACCAGCACAGCATCGGTATTCTCATCGTTGAGCACCGACAGGATCCCTTCCTCATGAACCAGTCGGTTGCCGGCCTCCAGTGCTGCCCACAGATCCAGAGGATGTGAAGGGGGCTGCCAGGAAGGGAGAAACTCCCGGATTCGCTTCAGCGTGGAATCCGTCAGGTTGGCCAGTTCGAATCCGTGATCGCGCAGTTCATCGGATGCCATGACGCCGTTGGCCCCACTGAAGGTCACCAGCCCGATCCGGTTTCCCGGGGGCAGAGGCTGATAGGAGAAGGCCTTCATGTAGTCCAGAAACTCGGACAGGTCGTCGGCCCGGACCAGGCCATACTGGCGGAAGGCATGGTCCAGCAACTCGTCATCCACCGCCAGCGAACCGGTGTGGGAAGCAGAGGCTCGCGCCCCCAGATCGGTCCGTCCCGGCTTCAGGACAATGATGGGTTTGTCGACCTTGACCCTGTTGGCCAGGGACAAAAAGGGTCGCAGACGCTTCAACCCTTCCAGGTGCAGGGCAATAACTCGGGTGGAGGGATCTTTCCAGGCATATTCGAGGAAGTCGGTTTCGTCCAGATCGATCTTGTTGCCGAAAGCCACGCTTTTGCAGATTCCAATCCGCTGCACGGTCCGGGCCATCAACTCATCGGCCACCGCGCCTCCAAAGATGCCCGACTGGGCCCCCAGGGCAATGGGGCCGTCCTGCCAGTTGGTGAAAAGCACGAAGCTGGCCACCAGATTGGCCTGCATGTTAATGAAGCCGATGGTATTGGGTCCGATACAGCGGATCCCCGAATCCTGGACCAGCTGGCGCAGCTTGTCCTCGGCCTCGGCCCCTTCCGCTCCGATCTCGCTGAACCCCGCGGCCACGATGACGGCGGCTTTGACGTTTTTTTGCCGGCAGTGGTCAAACAGATCCCCGATGTACTGTCCGGGCAGGAGGAAGAAGACCAGGTCAATGTCGCCGGGGACGTCCAGGATGGATTTGTAGGCCTTATGTCCCAGGATCTCCTCGGTATGGGGATTGATGGGGTAGATCTTTCCCTGGTAGTTGTTGACGATGATGCTCTTGAGCAGGACGTGGCCGGACTTCTCGGGTTTGGATGATGCCCCGATTACTGCCAGTGATCGGGGTTCCAGCAAGGCGGAAATATCGTTCATGTGGGTGGGGCGATTGTCTTTCGATTCGGTGAAGTTCAGTTGAGTCCAGCGGACCCGTCCGGATGATGCAGGATCAGGGCTAATGCATGAGCTGACCGCCGTCAATATTCACGGTCTGACCGGTGATGAACTCGGCCCGATCCGAAGCCAGAAACATCACCGTACCGACCAGATCTTCAGGCTGCTGCTGGCGCTGGACGGAGCGCGCCGTGATCCGTGATTCCAGCATTTCATTTGAATAGTGTGCCTTCACGCCTTCCGTGGAGGTCAGGCCTGGCGTGATGGCATTAACCGTGATGCCTTCGCTTCCAATTTCCCGGGCCAGTGCACGAGTCAATCCTATAGCGGCTCCCTTCGAGGTCACATAGTGCAGAATCCCAGGGACACCGTGGAGAGCCGTGTTGGAAGATAAATTGATGATGCGTCCCCATTTGTTTTCTTTCATGTAGGGGAAGACCGCGCGTGCCGCCAGAAAGTAGCCCTTGACGTTCACCGCCATCACCCGATCCCACTCTTCTACCGGGATTTCATCCCAGGGCTTCATGGGCAGAATAGCCGTCCAAAGGGCCGCGTTGTTGATCAAAATATCGATTCGTCCAAACTTCTCATGAGCGGCTTGGGCCATCGCTTTGGTGCTGGATTCATCCGAGACATCGGTATGAACGGCAAGGCCATTGATTTCCTCGGCCACCTGGTTGGCGGCTTCATCAGCGATGTCGGCCACCACCACCTGAGCTCCGGCGGCAGCAAATCCTCGAGAGAAGGCCTCGCCTAGCCCCAGTCCCCCTCCTGTTACCACTACAACCCGCCCGTCAAATTCTCCCATCCTGTTCTCCTGTTCTATCGAAATTTGTCAGCAGACATCGACGATTTCTGTGTGCCGTCACACGGCCTTCGAAGTGGTCGAAGTTAGTAAACATTCCCGGGCATGTCAAGGAAAAAGGGGGCGCTTGCTTCTCGCATCCTCTGAGATATATGTTGGGAGTCGTAGTCGATAAAACGGCGGGAGGAATGCCATGGATGTTCAAGGAAAAGTAGCCCTGGTAATAGGCGGAGGCAGCGGAATCGGACGTGCCTCGGCACTGGCCCTGGCGCGGAATGGTGCTTCGGTTGGAGTGGGTGATCTGGTCGCCGAGCGAGCGGAAGGAGTGGCGTCCGAGATCACCGAGGCCGGCCGGCCGGCTCTGGGGGCAGCGGTGGATGTGACCCGGTCCGGACAGGTGAACGATCTGGTCAAACAAACGATCGAGTCCTTTGACCGGATCGATATTCTGATCAATTCGGCGGGGATCTTTCCCCAGGACACGGTTCAGGATCTGGAGGAGGAAGAGTGGAATCAGGTGATCGCCGTTAATTTGACGGGGACCTTTCTGGCTTGCAAGGCAGTGGTGGGGCACATGATTGCCAACCAGGGCGGAAAGATTATCAACATCTCAGCCGGACACGGAGCGCGGGGAATCGTGAAGGGGTCTCACTACGCCGCTTCCAAGGCGGGAGTCAACGCCCTGACCAAGAGCCTGGCTCTGGAAGTGGCCTCCCACGGCATCATGGTCAACGCCGTCGCGCCGGGCCCCGTCGATACGCCTTTACCCCGGGGAGGTCGGCTCTACACCGAGGAAGAGAAGCAGCGAATGGGCGAGGCTCTTCCTATGGGCCGGATTGGACGGGTTGAAGATCTGGCCTCCATGGTTGTTTTCCTGGCCTCGGATGCCTGCCAGTGGTTCACGGGGCAGATCGTCTATCATAACGGCGGCGATCTCATGCTGGGCTAGCACCACAAAGGCACAGGGGCGAGATTCACCACAAAGACACCTAGAAGAAATGAACCACCAAGGCACCAAGACACAAAGAACTCCAGCCGGAACGGCACAAATGAGTTTTGTGCCTTTGTGCCTTTGTGGTTGGAATTCTGTGCCTTCGTGGTGAGAAAAATGCCGCCCTTTATTGAACTCCGAAAGGTCACCAAGACCTACCCGACCCTGCAGCAGGAAACCCTGTTGGCTCTTCAAGACATTTCCTTCGAGGTGGGACAAGGTGAGTTCGTATCGGTGGTGGGCGCAAGTGGCTGCGGCAAAACCACTCTCCTGAAAATCGTGGCAGGACTGATTCCCTATGAAGGTGAGGTAAGGATTGGGGGTGAACCCGTCAAGGGGCCCCGGCAGGACATCGGGTTCGTCTTTCAGCAGCCGGTCTTGCTGCCCTGGCGAACCGTCCTTGAAAATGTCCTTTTGCCGATCGAGGTCATGGGGCTGGAGCGTTCCCACTATGAAAAACGGGCCAGAGACATCCTGCAGACGGTGGGTTTGGCGGAGTTTGTCGACAAGTACCCCTTCGAGCTTTCAGGCGGAATGCAGCAACGGGTCTCCATTACCCGGGCGCTGGTTTATGAGCCCGATGTGTTGCTCATGGACGAACCTTTTGGAGCCCTGGATGCCATGACCCGGGAGGCTCTGAATCTGGAACTGCTCCGGATCTGGAGGGAGAGTCAGAAAACGGTCCTGTTTGTCACCCACAGTATTTCCGAAGCGATTTTTCTCTCCGACAGGGTAGTGGCACTGACGCCTCGGCCCGGTAAGATTGCGGACACCCTCACGGTGAACCTGCCTCGTCCCCGGCGTCTGGAAACGATCCAGACTCAGGAGTTCGGGCGGTTGGCGAAACACATTCGCTCGTTGTTGGGTATCGGTGAAGAGGCCGGGGGAATAGAATGAAGGGCATGGCCAAGGGACCCGATCGATGGTGGGGCGGGTTGCTCAAGGCAGAGTGGCTATACAGCCTGGGCTTGTTTGTCATTCTGATGGGAGCCTGGGAACTGCTGGTGAGATACCTGGAGGTTCCCTTTTATCTAGTGCCGGCTCCCAGCGGTGTTCTGGTCGCACTCAAGGAAGGGTTCAGCGAAGGTCTGACCAGTCGTGTGGGATTTTATCTGCATACTTACTACACCCTGGGCGAGGCACTTGCAGGATTCGTCATCGGAAGCGGCTCGGGAATCATTCTGGGCACGCTTATCGCCCAGAGCCGATTTCTGGGAAAGGTGTTCGTGCCTTACCTGGTGGCCTTTCAGAGTCTTCCCAAGGTGGCGCTGGCACCTCTTCTGGTCGTCTGGTTCGGGGTTGGGATGACTTCCAAAATCGTTATTGTGGCCATGCTCACCTTTTTCCCGCTGCTGGTGAACTCCATAGCCGGATTCGAGTCGGTGGACCGCGATGTTCTGGAGATGATGCGGTCTTTGCGAGCGACCCGATGGCAGATGTTTGTGAAGGTGCGATTTCCCAGCGCGTTGCCCTTTATCTTTGCCGGCCTCAGTATGGCCATTGTCTACAGTTTGATCGGAGCTATTGTAGGTGAATTCATCGGCGGCCGTTACGGCCTGGGAATCATGATTACCCAGATGAGTTCCACCATGGACATGGAAGGCATTTTCTCCGTATTTGTTGTCCTTTCGCTCATTGGAATTGCTCTGTACCTCATTATGCGCAGCATCGAACGACGCGTCGTGTTCTGGACGTCCCGCAGCCGAGATGTGATTGGGCTTTGAGAGTTTCTACAAGAGAGGTGGGTTGGAATGGTTAATCGGGTTCATTTTCCTTCGTTCAGCGATGAAGAGTACCAGAGCCGGTGGCAGAGAATCCGTGATGCCATGGAGGCTCGAGATCTGGATTGCCTGGTTGTATATGGGGCTTACTGTTCCTTTGGAAGCGATCCCGGCGAGGTGAATCTGCGCTATGTCAGTAACTTCGTGGACCAGTTCCAGGCCTATTGCGTATTTCCCAAAAAGGGAGAAGGAACGTTGATCACCAGCTTCAACGGGCACATCGCCACGGCCAAGGAGATTTCAGCAATCCAGGACATTCAATTTGGCGGTTTGAAACTGGATGAAAAGGTGGTCGAAATACTGCGCGAAAAGGGAATGGAGAAGAGCAAAATTGGAATCGTGGGCGTCAACTCAGCCCGACGGGTTTCCATACCTCATGAGCAGTACGAGCGCATTACCAGTTCTCTTCCCGGGGCGGAGTTCGAAATCACAACCGACCTGATTGAAAATCTTCGACTCCTCAAATCCGCTGAAGAGATTGAGTTTCTTCGGCGTGGAGCCGAAATCACCGATCAGTCGCTGGATGCCTATGTGAAGGCCATTAAGAGGGGTGTCAGGAATGTCGACCTTTATGATCAGGTCCTCATGTCCACCCATCGAGCCGGGGGGACTCTGTGTTTTACACTCCTGGGCTCCACTCCCATGGAAAATCCCAGTATGGCTTTTCCCGATGCCTACATGTCGGATCGCCCCATTCAAAAAGGCGACGTGATTATCAGCGAACACAGCTCAGGTTACGGGGGATACTCGGGACAGATTCTCCGAACCGTGTTTGTCGGTAAGCCGACGAAACATTATGAAAAACTGTTTGAAATCGGGTTGGACGTGTACCAGAGAGTTCGATCCACCCTCAAGCCGGGCAGCACGGAAAAGGAGGTTCAAGAGGGAGCCCAGCCGATTCTGGATGCCGAGCTGACCGTGAAGGCTCCGCTGCTTCACGGCTGGGGGAATTTTATTGAACCGCCGATTATGGGCGTCAAAGGGTCGGTGCACCCCATACAGAGTTATACCTTTCAAAAGGGACATACGATTGTCGTGGAGCCGAATCCCTCTACGCCTGATGGCATGAGTGGAATTTTTCTGGGAGACCTGTGTTTGGTGACGGAGAAGGGAAGCGAAAGTCTCCACAGCTATCCACTGGACCCCATCGTGATCGATTCTTTTTAGGAATGAAAATGCGCAGATTTTGGAGCCGGCTGGGGTTGATCTGTGTCTTGGGTTTGAACCTCGGTTGTGCCCAGGAGAAACAGTCCGTTGAGAGCCCTCGAACCCTCTTGAGATGGGCCTTGGGCGCTGCTCAAATCGATCCTCTCCTGTCTCAGACCAGTGTGGCCAAGGAACTGGGCTACTTCGAGGAGGGAGGAATTGAGGTGGAAGTCACTCCTTTGGGTGGAGGGGCCCGATCCGTGCCATTGGTCGCTTCCGGACAGGCTGAGATAGGCTATATCGGTGCGGAGCCGATGATTTTCAATGCCGTCGAGCGTAAGGATGCGGGGATCGTACTGATCTTCAACCAGAACCGGGACCCCCTGTTTCGTTGGGTGGTCCTGCCCGAGAGTCCCATCCAGTCGATCCAGGACGTGCCGGGGAAGTCGGTGGGAACACTGAGTCTGGCATCTTCGGGAACTTTCTACGCCAAGGGAGAACTCATGAGCCTCGGGATTGATCCGGAAGATGATGTCGAATTCGTGGCCTCTGGCACGGGGCCCAGTTCGGTGGCTTTACTGAACCGGGGGGACATTGATGTGCTGGTTCAGGCTGACACCATCCTGGCTGCCATGGAACTCAACGGTGCGGTATTTCGCTACCTTCCTACCACCGAGTACACCGACGCTTACTTTCAAGGAGGGCTCTTCGTTCGGCGGGATTACCTGCGAACACATCGGAACGAGGTCTGCGCCTATGTACGGGGAATCTCCAAAGGAGTGGAATTTGTGCTGGAGAACCCTGAAGCTGCCATTTACATTCATTGGAAAATCTATCCGGAATCCAAACCCCGGGGAATCAGTGAAGAAGAGGCTTTGAAGTTCTCTCTGGGTGTCTTGAAGTCCAGAATGGAAAAGTGGGATCCCAGTGACGAGGTAGTTCAGAAACATGGGGCTTACAGTTACGAGGAGTGGATGAAGATCGTCCAACAGATGGGACTCAGCGAGAGCGTCGACGAAGCAATGATCAGGGCGTTGTACAGCAACGAACTCGTCGATTGCGCCAATGATTTCGATAAGGAAGAAATTCGGAAACAGGCCAGAAACTACGTGGTGGAATGAGCGGCCTCGCTCCGCTTGGCCGCGTTCCAGGTTCCAGGTTCCAGGTTCCACGTTTCACGAAGAGAAGAACGGAACCTCGTGCCGATTCCGGAGGGCGGCTCATACGTGTGGCCGCTACAAAACCGAGCCATCGGCCTGAAGGGCGGACGGCCCAGGTTGTCTCAAATCCTAAAACATCTAGGTCATCACAGATGGGCGTCTTTCGATCAGGTGGCAAGCCCAGTGTAGCGGCCGCTCTGTGAGCGGCTTTCCGGATTCGGTGCCCTGAGGTGCCTCCCACACTCCGGACACACTCTATCCGAATTAACTGGGTTTTGGGACGGCCTGGGCCGTGCGCCCCTATTGGTGTGACTGAAATTGGAGGGAAAAGAAAAAGAAGAAATTATCTTCTTTGTGTCTTTTTGTGTCTCTGTGGTGAAATCCATTTCTGTGCCTTGGTGGTGAATGGCTACAGCCCTCTTCGCCAGCATCTCACCACAAAGAACAACGAAACAGACAGCGTCAGCAGGCTGCACAGGAATCCCCACCACAGTGTGGGGGGCTGATAAAGAAAGCGGACTTCACTGTTGCCGGCAGGAACCGGAACACCTCGCGCGTAAAGATTGGTCCGGAAAATGGGGGCCTTTTCGCCATTGACCCAGGCCTGCCAACCCGAATCATAGGTGTCGTTGAGGATCAGCAGGCCGCCGGGAGAGGAGAGCTGTTCCACCTGTAAAACCACACGGGTCGTTTCGTCCTGAACAAAGCGTACGACAGCGGGTTCTTCTCCCCCCGGCTCCGGGGCCTGAGATCTCTGCATGAGTAGGCCCAAGGGTTCAAGGTCCCCAGCGTCGTGAACCAGCCCCTGATGATGAGGGTCAAAGTTCGGAGCGAACAGCTTTTCCAGGGTCGTCTCCTGATCCATCACACCTAGAACTGACTGCACAACAAGAGCTCGGGGAAGCGCTGTCGGCCGCTGAAGGAAGGCCATTTGGGCGTACTCCGTTTCCCATCGGCTGGCCGGGAGCTCAGGGATGACGCCGGGAATATCCTGTCTTCGGCGTGCCAAGGCCAGTTGGGTCCCCGAAGTCGCGATCCAGCCTGCGGCGAATAGATCTACTGCGCGCGCGACCTGACCTCTTTCGATGGCCATCTTCCAAAGACGCTCGACTCTGGAGTAGCGAAAAGTAGTGATCCCGGATACCCGCCTCAGTTCGGCTCGTGAGGCCGCGTTGCCCAGCATGGTGTGTAAGTTCCAGGCAATCAATCGCGTGCGTATCTCTTGATTTTCGCGCTGCTCGAGATCCCCCTCGACAGGGTCTGCGTTCAGGCCGCTCATCAGGCCATTGGTCGGCAGGCGCAGTACACGATCCTGAGAGGTGAAACCCTCGACATGCACTGTTGGATTCAAGGCCGTTTCGGTGTGATAAGCCTGATCCTCAACCAGACGGTTGGAGAGAAAGGGACTCATGGCGAGCATCAGCTCGATCACCATGACTGTTGCCAATCCGACTACCCAGAATCGGTGCCCCAGACGTAGTGAAGAGAGTCCACAGGCTGCCAGAATGGAGACTCCGCAGGCGAAAAGGCCCAGCCATTTCTGGGGGAAACGAAATATCTCCAGGCCCGGTAAAACGTAGCTGAGGGGTTCCAGTAAAGGGAAGTGTCCTCCCAGCGCCAGGAAAAAGGCCGTCAACGTGGTAACGCCAAAAAAGAGTGTGAGGCGGCGTAATCGGTTGTCTTGACGAAAGCACCCGATGATTCCGGCAATAGCCAGGGCAAAGG
>JAPYTY010000019.1 GCA_029942065.1 Acidobacteriota bacterium
GCTGCCTCATCCTCTCACTCTTTGGTCCGGAACACCTGGTGGCCCAATGACCCCTGACAATATGCTAGTAGGGGCGCACGCGCACGGCCGTGCGCCCCTACAACAGGCTGCAAGATTTTGCCGAATTGGAACGTGAAACGTGGAACCTGGAACGTGGAACGTGGAACGCGCTGGTCGAAGACCAGCGCCTCCCCGGTCAGGAGTCGTGCTAAGATACAGAACTTTCTGGATGAACAATAACCCGGCCGTTTTTTTCCTGTTTCTGCTGACTTCCCTGCTCCTTGCGATCACCCCTGTTGTTTCTCAGTCCTCTCATGCCAATCGATCCCTGCGGGCCCTTTTCTCGGATGCGCCACCCACCCTTGACGGACTCCTGGATGAGAGCGTGTGGCTCACAGCTCCTCGGACGGAACCTTTGACTCAAAAAGAACCCACCGAGGGCGATCGCGCCTCGGAATCGACCGAGATCCGGGTGGTTTATACGAAAAACAGCTTGTTCCTTGCAATCGTCTGTACTGACTCGACCGCCGAGGATCCCATCGCCACCGAACTCCGAAGAGACGGTGACCTCAGCAAGGACGACAGTATCTGGATCCTGATCGACTCCTTTCACGATCATCGCAACGCCTTTTTATTTGCCACCAATCCGCTGGGAACCCAGTACGATGCCCTGATCATTGATGAAGGCAATGAAGTGAATGTGGAATGGGATGAGGTGTGGCAGGTCGCTTCTCATCAAGACGAGCAGGGATGGACGGTCGAGATCGAGATTCCCTTCAAGGCTCTCCGCCTGAACGCCCGGGGTAAAGAGATCGGTCTGGAGTTCCGGCGCATCATTCGGCGCAAGAATGAATTCGTTTTCTGGAACTCCTGGAACCGGGACTTCAAGTTCGAAGAGGTTTCCCAGGCCGGCCATCTCACCGGACTCGAGGTTATTGAACTGGGCAGCCGATGGCGCCTCAAGCCCTATGCTCTGGGTGGATTGGGCAAAAAGGGTGACGGGGGCTGGGAGAACCGATCCGAGGTGGGAATCGACGACTTCAAGTGGAGACTCACCTCAACCTTGACCGCTGATCTAACCTACAACACGGACTTTGCAGAGGTGGAACTGGACGCACAGCGTGTCAACTTCTCCAATCCGAGAAGCCAGCTCTTTTTCCCCGAGAAAAGAGAATTCTTCTTTGAAGGGGCAACCTTTTTCGATTTCAGTGCACGGATGAATGAATTTGCTGGAGAGTCCTTCCGTGCCTTTTTTAGTCGCCGCATCGGGCTGACTTCAGATGGACAGCGCATTCCTGTGCTGGGAGGCGGCAAGCTGACCGGCAGGGTGGGTCCTTTCTCCATTGGAGCACTCAATGTCGAGACCGAGAAAGTAAACGATATCGACTCGGATAATTTCAGTGTCCTTCGCATGAGGTACGATTTTTTTTCCCGGTCCACGATCGGGGGAATCGTGACCAACCGCTCCGGAAACGGAAGTTTCAATCGAACCGCCGGCCTGGATACCCGGGTGGTCCTTTTTGAAAATTTCATTTTCGACGGGTTCTGGATGCGCTCGGCGACACCGGGTCTGGAGGAAAACCAGGATGCCTACCACGCCAAGGGATACTGGCGGACCGACCTGTTGGACATCGGACTGGGACACCTGACGCTGGAGGAAAACTTCAACGCGGAACTGGGATTCGCACAACGAGCTCACACCCGCAAAAGCATCTGGGACGTTGCCTACAAGCCCAGACCCGGCATCAGCTGGCTGCGCCAACTCTCTATTCGTGCATTTGCCGAGTACTTCACCACGCCGGACAACGTCGTGGAAAAAAAGATCACCCATTACAATCTGGATTTCATCTTCGAAAGCGGAGACACTCTTCGCCTCTCTCCCCACGACCGTTTCGATCGTCTGTTTCGTCCCGTTCAACTGGCCCCGGGTGTGGTGGTCCCTCCCGGCGATTACCGGGGACAGAGTTACCTGGTCCAGTTCCGGCTGGATCCTTCACGGCCGGTGGGGGGCCGTGTCCAGTTCTCTCCCCAGAGAGGTTTCTTCGGCGGCAGCAAGATCACCTTCGGAGTGTTTCCTCAATGGAAGCCCATGCCTTCGCTGATCCTCGATCTGGGCTATGACCTGAACAGGATCGAAGTTCCGCAGGGAGAGTTCACCAGTCACCTGGTCAATGCCACGCTGAATTACTCCCTGAGTACCGAGTTCATCACCACCGCGACCTTTCAGTACAACAATACGGCCCAGGTCAAAACCTTCAATTTTCGGTTAAACTACATCTACCGACCTGGAGACGACATCTTCTTTGTCTTCAGGGAAATCCAGAGCCAACTGGATCCCACCTTGAATGATCGGGCCATCCTGCTCAAATTCACCCGCTCCTTTGATTTTTAACAACTCCAGGCGAGTGTCTCCGGCCTTTGTGTTCTTCCTGTCTTTGTGGTGAAATCCCATCCATGAATTACGATTTCGTTCCGCTTCCCAGCCGCAAGCCTCTCAAATGGCCGAATCAAGCTCGCCTGGCCCTGATTGTGACCATCAATGTGGAGTACTGGGATCTGTTGAAGGACACCGAAAAGCCCTACTATGCGGGAGGCCCTTCCATTTTGCCGGATCCTCTGCCCGGCAATGTGGCGGATTACCCCAACTACACCTGGAGAGAGTACGGTCAACGCGTTGGCGTGTGGCGCATGATCGATGCCTTCGACGAAGCGGGAGTTCGGGCCAGCATCACCATCAACGCCAAGGCGGGACTGGAACGCCGCCAGATCATCGACGCGGTCAACTCTCGCGGCTGGGAAATCGTGGCCCACAATTATGTCCAGACCGATCTGCTGAGCAACCACTTCTTCGAACCGGAGAAGGAGCATGAAGTCATTCGTGAAACCTTGCGAATTTACGAGGAAGTGGTAGGCCGCAAGGCCAAGGGATGGCTTTCCTCTTCCCTGCGGTGCACTCCCAGAACGGCCGACTTTTGTGCAGAGGAGGGATTGATTTTTTTCACCGACCTTCTCAATGACGATCAGCCTTATCTGATCCAGACCCCTTCAGGTCCCATCGTCTCGATTCCCTATACCGTGGAGATTAACGACTTCATGATTTTCTTCCGCCGGGGCATGACCACCTCGGAAGCCTCCCAGCTGTTCCAGGAACAGCTGGATGAGCTTTACCGCGAAGGTGCCGAGAGCGGACGGCTCATGAATATCGGTCTGCATCCCCATGTAACCGGCCAGCCCTTCCGCATGCGCGCCCTTCGGGAGTTTCTGGAGTACGCGAAAGGACTCGAGGGCATATGGTGGGCCACCCGCGAAGAGATCGCCGACTGGTATCTGGAAAATCATGGGTCGCACATCGGGTAAGAGCGCTGGTCTTTGACCAGCGCGTTCCAGGATCCACGTTCCAGGAGTCCGGAATGTGGGAGGCCCATCAGGTGCCGCTACAAGACCGTGCCACTCCTGTCGATGCTTCGCAGCAAGGTCTATCAGGTGAGTGTAGGGGCGCACTGAGTGCGCCCACAGCAAGGTCTCTCAGGCTAAGAGGGCTCACGGTGTTGCCAGTGAAGGAGCCCTGTAAGGGCGCCGCGATGTAGGGTCTCCGGAATCGGCGCACTGAGGCGCCTCCCACATTCCGGACTCTTCATTCTGGATTCTGCACTCTGTGACCGGTATGATTGGCACGATGAGGGCCATGCCAAAATTGGTTTTGATCTTCTTGCTCCTGGGAGCGCTCCAGGGAGGCCAGATTCTGGCTTCATCCCAGGGCAAGAGCGTGGCCCTGCTGACGACTCCCAACCAGAATCCTTTCATCGGTGTCTGGAACGCCGCTTTCATGGCAGCGGCCGAGAAGGCCGGCATGAAGGTGACCAATCTGACCACTCCCTACGACGCGGCTTTGCAGGCTCAGCAAGTCGATGACGCCGTGGCCCGAAGATTCGACCTGATTGTCCTTCTTCCCACTAATCACCAGGCCATCATCCCCCCTCTGATGCGCACCCGAAACGCCGGCCTGCCGATTGTACTCATCGTCAGTCCCATCCAGGATTATGAGGATCTTTACGTTTCCTTCATCGGTCCCGATCACTACGAACTGGGGCGTCTGGCCGGAGAGAGCCTGGCCAGGGCTTTGCATTCGGGGGGCCGAAACGGAGGCAAAGTGGCGGCCATCACCGGTTCTTCAGAACAACTCTCCACCCAGTTGCGGGTGGCCGGATTCAGGGACGCCATCGGGGCCCATTCCGACATCGAAATCGTGGCCGTAGAGGATGGAAAATGGAATACAGCCCTCTCCGAACGTATTGCCGCCCAGCTGCTGGTTCGGTTCGCGGTGCGAGGGGGTCTGGATGGCATCTACGGAATGGCGGACAATCAGGCGGCAGGAATCATCCAGGCCATCGAAGCTGCCGGAATGAAGCCGGGACTCTCACCTGAAGAGATCGTGGTGGTCGGCAGCAACTGTATGGAAGAAGGCATCCGTAATATCCGGGCTGGAAAACAGTACAGCACCAATACCCAGCTTCCCACCGAGAACGGAAGGGCGGCAGCGGAGCACATCGCACGCTACTTCAATGGAGAGACGCTGGAAAAACGCGAGATTCTCAAAGCCGAGGTCATTACCCGATCCAACGTCAATCGCTATGGCGAGCCCTGTACTTACTAAAAAGACATGATCAGCCGTTCGCCTGGCGGCGACCCTCCAGCTGAAACACCGATCCTGTCCGTCGAAAACCTCTCCAAGTGCTTTGGCTCCGTCGATGCCCTTCAAGAGGTCTTCTTTTCGGTTGACCCGGGCGAAATTCGAGCCGTTTGTGGAGAAAACGGCGCGGGCAAAAGCACACTGGTCAAGATCCTGACAGGAGTCCACCGTCCCGATCAGGGAACCGTTCGGATCAATCACCAGACTCAAACCCTCCGCCATCCCCAGGCAGCTCAGCAGCAGGGAATTGCCCTGGTGGCGCAGGAACTGAGCCTGGCGCCTCATCTGTCGGTCCAGGACAACATCTGGCTGGGAAACCGGACCGTCCCACTACTTCACCGACGGCCCCATCTGCGCCGGCAGGCTCGCCGAGTGTTGGACATCATCGGCCTGGATCAATTGGATCTGGATCGACCGGCAGGCTCCTTGACGATCGGAGAACGGCAGCTAGTTGAAATCGCCCGCATGCTGGCCCGCCAGGCCCGGGTTCTTATTCTGGATGAGCCGACAGCCGGACTCTCGGACGTTGAGATTGAACGGATCTTTACAGCCCTGAAGGAACTCAGTTCCCGGGGTACGACCATCGTCTATGTGACGCACCGGCTGGGAGAGGTCTTTGAACTTTGCGACACGGTGACAGTCCTGCGCAACGGCAAATCGGTTCGCAGCTGCCGCGTCACAGAAATAGACCGGGACGGTTTGATCGAGCTCATGCTGGGACAATCCATGCGCGAGATGTACCCCCCATCTCGAACATCCACCGAGTCGCCCCTGTTGGTGGTCGAGAACTTAAAAATTTTGGGATGGGTCGGCGATTTCAGTCTGAGCGAGTCTTCCGGACAGATTGTCTCGATTGCCGGTCAGATTAGCTCCGGGGCCGCCCAGGTGTTGCGGGCCGTGGCGGGCCTCGCTTACGACGCCACCGGCCAGGTCCGGATCAGGGGACAGCCGATGTCGCTCGGATCGGTCAGAGGGGCACAAGAGTCCGGGATCCGCTTCATCTCAGAGGATCGGGCCCAGGAGGGCATTTTCCTTAAGCTGAAGGTCCTGGATAACCTGATTGCCACCCGTCTGGGAGCGGGATTCCTCTCCTGGTCGGCCCTGCACCAGCTCGCTTCAAACCTGGCCCGCAGGGTGGGTCTGGACGATCTGAGACTGGGGGCGCGGGCCGGGGAACTGAGTGGGGGAAACCAGCAGAAACTGGCTTTGGGCCGATCCATGGGGCAAGAGCAAAAGGGCGTATTCTTGATGAATGAACCCACCCGAGGAGTCGATGTCGGCTCCAGACGAGACCTCTACAAGGTCATGAGACAGCTGTGCGATAACGGCAATCTGATCGTGATGACGTCATCCGATCTGGAAGAGGTCGTGGGAATCTCCGACATCATCATCACCATGTACCGCGGCAAGCTGGTGGCCCGATATGCGCGCGATCAGGTTACGATGCACCAGGTGCTTACCGATATCACCCATCCTCGATTTCGACCGGGAGAAAGGAAGACGGAGTCATAGCCGAGCAAGGACCTCAAGCGGCAGCCTGGACTCGGCGGGCCGTGCTTCTCATCTTGACGGTGGGGGCCCTGGCGACGCCCGGGTTTATCTCGACTCCCAGCCTTGCGGCCCTGCTTACCTCCATCTCCTTTATCGGCTGCGTCGCGGTGGGAATGACCTTCATCACTCTCTCCGGAAACATCATGTCGCTGTGTCTGGGTGCCACGCTCTCGGCCTCTTCGCTCATCTTCATGGCCGGCCTCAGCTTCGGAGTGGGCCCGGCCCTGGCCCTGGGGCTCGGCTTCGGTACCCTGTTCACCGCTGCTCAGGGCCTTCTGGTGGGTTATCTTCGAGCCAATCCCATTATCGTGAGCATCGCAGCCCTGGCCTTGCTGGTGGGCAGCGCCGATTATCTCACCGGAGGTCAGCGCATCTACTCCCCCGAAGACAGCCTCGTTCCCCTGACCGGAACCCTGTGGGGCATGCCGGTTGAAGCTCTCTTCCTTTTAGCCTCGGCGGTTATCGGCCAGATCATCCTTTCCTACACCCGATTCGGCCGCCATATCCACATGGTGGGAAGCAACCTCAAAGCGGCCCGGGCCGCCGGGGTGTCCATCTGGCGCACCGTGACAGGGTCCTATCTGCTGGCCGGCTTCTTCACGGCTCTGGCGGGTATCCTTCTCTCGGCACGATACGGATCAGGCGATATGGAGTTGGGAGTCGGTTACGACTACGACGCCATCGCAGCCGTGCTGGTCGGGGGAACCGCCATCCATGGGGGAGAGGGATCGGTGATGCGAACCCTGCTGGGGGTGGCCGTGATCTCGGCCATCCAGGTGGTCCTGCTTCTGTACGGCTTCAGCCAGCAAATGCAATATCTCATGACTGGACTCATCGTACTGACGGTGATCATGCTTCACAGTCTGGGGGAGAGACACTCATGAGTGTTTTCAAAACGATTACTCGCGAATCGATTCGTCCCTTTGCCGTTCTTTCGGGAGCCGTTGTGACCCTGGGTCTGGTGGATCGGGGAAGCGGTAATTTCCTGAGCGTGGCAACCGCTTTTAGCGTCCTGCAACTTTTTTCCACCCTGGGGCTGGTCTCTCTGGCGCTGGGCCTCTCGCTGGTGGTGAGGGGATTTGATCTTTCCGTGGCCGGAATGCTCAGTCTAGCGGGCTGTGTGGCGGTCTTGACTGGAGCTACCCATCCCTGGCTGGGGTTAGCGGCCGGTCTCGCCCTGGGACTAGCAGCCGGCACCCTGCAGGGTCTGGTCATGACCGGGCTGCGGATCCCTCCCCTGGGAGTGACGCTTGGGGGTCTTCTCACTTTTCAGGGCCTCAGCTATGTTCTGACCGAGGGTCAGACGATCGCCTATCCCAATTACGACCTGGCGCTGATCCTGACCGAACCCATCATGGGGTTCTTATCCTACCGCAGCCTGATCACGCTGGGAGTATTCCTGATCGTGGCCCTGGTGATGTCCCATACGCGCCTCGGGCGGGATGTGGTGGCCACCGGCAGTGACCCGGAGGCCAGCAGGATTGCCGGAGTTCATACCGATCGGATTCTGATCGGGGTTTTTGCGCTATCCGGATTTCTTACCGCTCTGGCCGGTGTCTTGCTCAGCTACAGCCTGGCCGCGGCCTCACCAGTTGCCCTGTCTGACGTGCTGGTTCCAGCGGCAGCCGCAGCAATCCTCGGGGGTGTCTCACTTGGAGGCGGCAAGGGAAAACCACTGGGCATCGCCGCCGGGGTTCTGACCCTGTGTATCCTGCGATCGGGACTCAACGCCATTGGCGCATCCCCGTTCGTCCATGAATTCGCCACCGGTGGAGTTCTCCTTGTGGTCGCGATTCTGGATGCGCCCGAACTTGCGCGCCGGCTGACTTCCTGGCGCCTGCGGGCAAGCGAGCGATAGAACCCGAAGTAGGCATGGGTTGTCTTCGTTCCTCAGATGAAGGCGGGCGATGCAGGGCCCCGCAGGCGTACTCTTGCAGTACGCCGAGGAACCCAAGGAAGCACGACACCGTCAGCGCGGATGGATGCGGCACTGCAGTAGACGATTCATGCATGATGCGGGTTAGTGCATGGTGGCGCAGTTGACGTCTTCCCAGGAACCTCCACCGGCTCGAATCTTCATCGGGACGAAGGGTTTGACAGCCGCTCCGGCACCTGCCCAGTGACCCTGAACCTCGACCGACTGGGCCGCATAATTGGAAAGAGTCGCCTGGGGATTACAGGAGAAAACCGCGGTGATCTCTCCTCCTGAAAACAGGGCGGCCGGCTGCCCACCTTTCAGACACATGGTGGCACAACTTTTCATTTCACCGGTAGGCATCATGTGATTGTCTTCCACATTTCTCCAGTTGTTCATCATGGCGTTACCCTTGGAGGCACAGGTCAGGTCAATGACCCTCCCCGAAAGGGTGATCATCTCGGGCTGACCCATCTGGGCCTGGAGATCCACCGCCGCAAAGGAAATTAGCAGGAGGAAAACGAAGGTTGTAACCAAGGCATAGTTTGTGTTTTTCATTTCTTGAAGACTCCTTTCATTAAGTCTCATTTTGTTTTAACAACTGAGAATCGATCAGGACAAGCCAGCCCCCCCATACCTGTCGTTAAACCGACAGGGGGACCCGGTTTCTCGTGCTTTCGTGCGTTTGTGCTGTCGTGCTGTGGTGCCGGATTCGGCACGCCCTTGCTGTGGGCGCACTCTGTGAGTGACCTTCCGGGAATGTGGGAGGCACCTCAGGTGCCGAATCCGGAGAGCCGCTCGCAGAGCGGCCGCTACATGATCGTGCCGACTGGACGATTCGGCGCCTGAGGCGCCTCCCACACTCCGGACACAAACTCCTGATCTCTCTTTTCAGCCGGTCAGTCGGTCAGCCGGTTTCCCACTGCACTACTGCACCACTCTGTGTCTCTGTGGTGAACCTTTCTTCTTTGTGCCTTTGTGGTGTAGCCTTATAGGCAAGAGAGGGAGAGGAGCCCACCAAATGGAAGAAGCAACTTTTGGAGCCGGCTGTTTTTGGGGAGTGGAAGCGGCCTTTCGGCAACTCGATGGAGTTCAGACCACTTCAGTGGGCTACCTGGGAGGGGCCCTCGAAAACCCCACTTACCAGCACGTCTGCTCCGGGCAGACGGGACACGCCGAGGGAGTGCGGGTCGAATTTGACCCTGACCGGGTTTCCTACCACGATCTTCTCGATTTTTTCTGGAAAATCCACGATCCCACCACCCTGAACCGGCAGGGTCCGGACGTCGGAGACCAGTACCGGTCTGCCATCTTCTTTCACACTCCGGAGCAGCAAACGGCAGCCGAGGCTTCCAAGGCCCAACTGGAGGCCGGCAGCCAATACCCCAACTCCGTCGTGACAGAGATTATCCCCGTATCGGAATTCTATATGGCAGAGGATTACCACCAGCAATATTTTGAGAAACGAGGTGTCGCCCACTCGTCCTGAGGGGCACCAGAAACTGAAACAACGCATCAAGGGAGGTAGAAAGATGAAAAAACTGAGTTATGTTCTAGCTCTATGGATTCTGGTCGGTCCAGCTCTTTACGCCCAGGAAGGTTCGATAGTGGGCCTGGGCGGAAGACTTGTCCAGCGTGCATCCGCCAGGATTCTTTATATGAACCAGAGCACCAACAGCTTCGTCGGCCAGTTGGTGGTCAACTATGGACAGCCGGTTTGGAAGGCCGAGTATGAAGACCTGGGCCTGTTTGACAAGATGACCAAGGGCCAGGTCTGGCGCATGGGAGACAATTTCTGGAGTGTTCTGGACACCCATGTTCCTTTGAAGGTCAGCGGTCGGGACATTGACGTCGGATCCTACTATCTGGGCGTTCATCGCTCTCAGGATGGGAACAGCTGGAGTCTGGCCTTCCTGGACCCGGGTGCGATTCGGGAGGCCCGCCTGGATGCCTCTGAGATCGCCAAAGCCACAGTGGATTTCATGGTCCCCATGAGCTACTCGAGAACCGATGAGAGCGTTGAAAATCTGACAATCACACTGGACTATCCGAAGGAGGATCCCACCGATGTCACTTTGAGAGTGACCTGGGGAAGACTGCAGTTGACGGCTCCCGTCGAAGCCATGGGAATCAATTAGTAGCCCGGATTAGGCGTAAATTGTTTACTGCAGGGCCGCCTTCATCTGAGGAACGAAGTCGCCTTTATCTGAGGAACGAAGACAACCTATGCCTAATCCGGGCTAGCAACCCGAGGCCGTGAGTGGCAACCCGTTTGGACGGTTTCCGACCCGAGTTCCTTGACTTTCAAAAAGGCATTCGAGTCGGCCATCTGGAGCCTCACCAGCGGATCACCCAGATCCTCAAACTGAGCCTCCAGACACTCTACCGGGAAGACTTCGTGATTGACCGCTGGGGGCGGGGGGTTTACTGGCAGTGGATCTGTTTCTTGCCCAGGGCCAACCGCACGGCCAAGCCCCTCTCCGCTGATGTGAACTTCGGGTGCTCCAAATTCTTCATCAAGATGGACCGGACCGAAGGCCTCTTCAAGGCTGGCCTTCACATCGAGCGGGGAAGGATCGAGGCTTCCGGGGAGCGCTCGGGTTATCAGCTTCAAGAGGACTGGGACTGGCACCGGCTGATCCATGCCATCCACAGCAACTCCCCTTTTTACGGCCAGCTCCGGCGGCTGATCCAGGAGGACGGCTTCCAGATCTACTGCGGAACCCGAGAAACGGGCACCCACTTTGATGATGCTCATTTTCCCTCGGCAGAGACCTTGAAAAGCGCCTTGCTGGGTTATGCCGACCGGGATTGGGTGGTGTTTCAACTTTACTATCCGATGACACCAAAGGAAGTGCAAAGTTCGGGCGGCTCCGATTTGGTAGAATCCATTCTGGCCATCATGAAGGAGGTGGCCCCGCTGATGAATGAGTGCATGCAAATCAGTCTTTCACAGGCCGACTCTACATGATCCAGGAATCCCGGCATCAGAAAATAGATGGCTCCACCATTCTCTCCTTGCCAGCCGGGACTTGATTCGGCCACAATCACACACAAAATAAGCTGGAGTTGGAGGATTTATGAAAAAAACTATCAGCCGAAAACTGATGTTCATGCTCATCGGAAGTACCCTCTTCCTGGCAGGATGGGTGATGGGGCAGCGTCGGGCAAGCCTGGAACACACCACCGTTCACGCGGTCGCCTGGACTGCCGCTGAGAATGCGACACCCGCAGGCCTGGAAAACTTCAAGCGGGCCACGGAAGAACTGGTCACCGCCATGCCCGGGCTCGAGCGGGCCTGGGTTGGCAAGCTGAGGCAACCCATGGTGGTTGGAGACATCACCCGCACCCATGGCCTGGTGCTGGAGTTTGATACGGTCGAAAACAAGGTAGCCTACTCGGATCATCCCGCCCGCGTCCCATGGGCCAAGGTCTGGAGTGAGGTGAGAGTGCCCCGCTCCACCAACTTCGATGTCATTGGCGAATGATGCCACTGAGCCCGGCTAAAACAAACATTAACTCGATGGATGGAGAGGATCCAATATGGCGTATCTACTAGTTCGACATCAGGTGAAAAACTATTCTTCTTGGAAGGATTCCTTTATTGAAGACCGCCTCACCCGCCAGAAGAGTGGCTCAAGGGGAGGATTTGTTTTTCGCAATACCGACAAGCCTGATGAAGTTTTCATCCTACTGGAATGGGACGACCACGAGAGCAGTCGTGAGTTCATCCAATCGGGTGATTGGAAAGAGGCATTGGAAAGGTCCGGGGTCTGTGACAAACCGGATTTCTATTTTCTGGAGGATGTGGCACAACCGACGATGTAGGCGGTGATACCGGAATCGGCCTTGTCAGGCACTCTGTTGAAGCTCCTCGACCACTGCATCCTCCGTGCGAGTGGCTAATTGAGCTTCCCGCCGTTTTCTCTCAAGAGCTTCTCGGTTCCGTTTCAGCAATTCCTCTAGATGAGGGTCTGGGGTGAAACGTCTCACGAAACATCTGAGCATTTTCCACATAGTCTCAGCTCCTTTGCCACTTTTCCGATAGGCTTTGATAGAACTGGATACAATAGGGCACACTTCGCCTTTACCTATCGGCCATTTTTTTATACCACTCAGAGGTGACGCCAGGGCCCGGATGATCGCTAGCCCGCAGGGTCCATGATCCGGCCTGAAAATCAGTCTCACAGGAACATCAGGAGGGAAAACAGTGGAACTGTTTGAAGAGATTCGACCTGGGCTGACACGGGAACACTCGCTCACGGTTGAAGAGGAGCACGCGGTCTCCCCGGCCGGCATTCTGGTGTTGAGCACGCCCATGATGATCCGGCACATGGAGCTCAACTCAGCCAAGATAATTCGCCCCCTGCTGCCCGTTGATTTCGCCAGCGTGGGTTATGAAGTCAACATCCGGCACAAGGCGCCTGCCTTTCTGGGCGCCCGGATCACGGTGTGGTCCAGGCTAGTGGAGGTCGACGGCCGCAAGCTCCTGTTCGAGGTAAAGGTCACCGAAGGAGAGAAGCTAATCGGGGAAGGAACCCATCGACGAACCATCGTCCCGATGCAATAGCCCGCATCATGTCTAGGTTCTCTACTCCATTGCCACCCACCCGATTATGTCCATCTTGGAAAACGTGAGGGTCCCGGATCCCGGTCCAGGCGCTCGGGCGAGTCCGATCTTATTTACTGATGTAACTCTCGAGTTGGTTAATGATGAACTTCTGCTCCGAGATGACCTCTTTAACCACATCGCCGATCGAAATCAGGCCGACCAGGTTGCCCTCCTCTTCCATCACCGGTAAATGACGGACACGTTTATCGGTCATCAACTCCATGCAATCATTGATGGTCTGGGTGGGCCGGATGCAAACGACTTCCGAACTCATGATTTCCTTGACCGGCGTATCTTTGGAAGACTTGCCCTTCAAGGTAACCTTCCGCGCATAATCCCGCTCTGACAAAATACCCACCAGCTTCTCTTCTTCCAGCACCAGAACCGTCCCACAGTTTTTTTCGGACATCAACTCAAGAGCTTGGTAGACCGGGGTTTCCGGATCAACGGACCAGACGTCGTCTCCCTTTTTGCTCAGCAGTTCGGCGACGTATTTCAATTCTCCACTCCCTTGCTTAAAGCACTTCGAGGACCGCCAGGAAAGTCCCCTACTGCCCTGTATGTTTCTTCGAATTCTGCGGTGGCTAGAGTAAACCCGACCATAAAGTCTCTCCTTATCTTGCCTTCCCTGAGGAGCTTGTCGCTAAATCATAAGCCCAAAAGGGGTTAAAGGCAATAGTCGGGATGATGAATAGGTTCACTTCGCCCAGTATAGGGCTTCATTGTATAGAGAACCTGTACTCGATGGCGACGCCGGCTCGGGTGAGCCGGGTTTCAAACAGCGCCACAGAAGCCAGGCCAAGACGGCTCTTGACCTGATTCTCGAGTCCAAATACAATCCCTCGAAACCAGGGCCTCAAGACGTTTTCCTCCAGGAAACTCCAGGAAAAGGAGTGAAGATGACAATGCTACCGATCACACGCATCACCCTTTACAAACACGGCGTCGGCTTTTTCGAGCGCCGAGTCCAATTAAGCGGCGAAAAAGCGGAACTTTCCTTCCCTGTGGAAGCCATGAATGATGTTTTGAAAAGTCTGACGGCCATTGACCGGGGTGGAGGGCAAGTGCTGGGCATCGACTATGCGACGCCCAAGAGTCATAAGGAGCGCCTGGCTGCCTGTGCCATCCACCTGGACAATGACCGGAGTCTTCGGGACCTTCTGAGGGGACTGCGGGGGCGTCGCGTCCGGCTGGCCCTTGACCAGGGAGAAGAGGCGGTTGGCACCTTACTGGGTCTGGACGAGACAGGTGAGCGCCATCCCCTGGTCACCTCGTTGGTATTCCTGTTGATGGACGAGAGCGCCCAGGTGAAAGCGATGAGCCTGGGACGGGTCGAGGGCGTGGAGATCCTGGACGATCGCGGGGCAAGCGATCTGAAGTTCTTCCTGGACACCTCACTTGGCCAGGAGGATTATCGCCAGGTGACGATCCGCCTGTCACCTGGCGAGCACGACCTTTCGGTGAGCTACATCGCCCCGGCACCGACGTGGCGCGTAAGTTACCGATTGGTAGCCGATCGGGAAGCCTCAGGGACCAACTCTCGAGCCGTACTGCAGGGCTGGGGAATCTTCGACAATCGCCTGGAGGAAGACCTGAAGGATATCTCGCTGTCGCTGGTGGCTGGAATGCCCATCTCTTTTGTATACGACCTTTACTCCAAAGCGGCCGGTTGTGGAAGAGGACGTACGCGTGGCAGCGGGTCTGGTCGAGTTTGCCGGGGCGGGAATGGCGGAAGTAGGGGAGTTGTCCGACACACTGGAAGATCTCGAGGCAGCACCGGTAGCTGCCCTGGAAGAGCCGGCTCTGAGTCGGACGGCATTGCAACAAGCGGTTCCTGTAACCACCACAGGCGAATCCCTGGGAAAATTGTTCCAGTACGTCATCGGCACACCGGTGACCGTGGGACGCGGCCAATCCGCCATGGTACCCATCATCTCCGGCGAACTGGGCTATCGCAAAGATCTGCTGTACAACGGCTCGAAGATGCCCAATCACCCGGTGGCCACCCTGCGTCTGGACAACGAAACGGGACTGACCCTGGAACGCGGCCCGGTCACGGTAATCGAGGGAGGTGAGTACGTCGGCGAGGCAATACTTCCTTTCACCGTAGCAGACGGTGAAGTACCGGTTCCACACGCGGTGGAGTTGGGGGTTAAGGTACGCGAAGAAAGCGGGTCGACTCAGGAAATGCGAGAACTGAGCATCAAAGGGGTCTACCTGCAATTTGAGGAATGGCAGGTACTCTGGCGGGAATACCAGCTGAACAACAGTACCGGAGAGTCACTGCGAGTCCTGGTAGAACACCGGCGATTGCCCCAGTTTGAACGATTCGATACACCGGACCCCAGGGAAGCAAACCGACGAGCACTTCCGTTTCGAGGTTGAGGTGCCGGCACAAGGCGAAGCTATGCTGCGGGTCAACCAACGACGCC
>JAPYTY010000020.1 GCA_029942065.1 Acidobacteriota bacterium
GACGGGAACGACGTCTTTGCAGTCTATTCTGCAACCAAGGAAGCCGCTGATAAGGCTCGCCGTGGAGAGGGTCCGACCCTCATTGAAGCGGTCACCTATCGCCTTGGAGGCCATACTACTTCTGATGATCCTCGTCTCTATCGAGATGATGAAGAGGTGGAGAGTTGGAAAAGCAAAGATCCACTCCTGCGTTTCAGATCCTATCTCATGGACGTCGGACATCTGACTGAAGAAACCGAAACGAAGCTCGAAAAGGAACTCAAGAACGAAATCGAAACCGCATTGAGTAAAGCTGAAAAAATCGGGCCGCCTGCTGTCGACACCATGTTTGAGGATGTACTCGATGACATGCCCTGGCACCTGGAGGAACAACGTGAAGAAATTCGCGGCGTCCTGGAACCGGAAGTCACGAAGCAGAAGACCTAGAACATCATGCCTACCATGAACATCATCCAGGCCGTTAACAGCGCCTTGCGTGTTGAGATGAAACGCGATGAATCGGTTATCGTCCTGGGGGAAGATGTGGGACAGTTCGGAGGAGTGTTCAGAGCCACTCAGGGCCTTTTCAAGGAATTTGGCCCATCCCGTGTGTTTGATACTCCTCTGGCAGAAAATGGAATTATCGGAAGCGCTATCGGGATGGCTCTTCACGGAATGCGACCCGTCCCGGAAATCCAGTTCGCGGACTTCATCTATCCCGCCTTTGACCAAATCGTCAACGAGGCCGCAAAAATGCGCTACCGCTCAGGCGGAAAATATACTTGCCCTATGGTGATACGTGCTCCTTGCGGAGGAGGAATCAAAGGGGGTCTCTACCACTCCCAGAGTCCAGAAGCCTACTTCATACACACCGCGGGCCTCAAAGTGGTGATGCCCTCCAATCCCTACGATGCCAAGGGATTGCTTATCGCTTCCATCCGAGACGATAATCCCGTCATTTTCCTGGAGCCCAAAAAAGTGTACCGGGCCGCTCGGGGAGAGGTACCGGAAGACGACTACACGGTCGAATTGGGGAAGGCCTCGAGGGTACGTGAGGGCGAGGACATTACTATCGTGACCTATGGGGCAACGGTGTATGATGCGCTTGAAGCGGCGGATGAGGCAGCCGAAGAAGATAACATCTCCGCAACAATCATTGACCTTCGTACTCTGCTTCCTTATGACCTGGATGCCGTCCTGGATTCCGTCAAAAAAACAGGACGGGTCATCATTGTTCATGAGGCTCCCAAGACCTGCGGCTTTGGAGCAGAAATTTCAGCTGCCCTCAGCGAAAGGGCACTCCTCTATTTGCAAGCTCCAATCCTCAGGGTGACCGGCTTCGATACTCCGTTCCCTTACACCTTCGAAGAGGAGTATCTCCCCAACAAAACGCGAATTCGAAAAGCACTCCGAGACACGATGGATTTTTGATTTTATGGCCTACGAATTCAAACTACCTGACATTGGCGAAGGAATCGTCGAAGCACAAATAGTCCAGTGGTTGATCCAGGAAGGCGACCAGGTGGAAGAGGATCAGCCCATCGTGGAAGTGCTGACGGATAAAGCAACGGTGGAAATCCCCTCCCCTCTCAAGGGAACCATTACCAAGCGGATGGGAGAAAACGAAGAAGTCATCGAAGTAGGGGCGACATTAGTGGTGATCGAAGAAGATCCGGACCAGGACAAGACACATCTCAGATCGGCCCATTCCGGGACCCGAGCAACTTTGCCGGAAAGAAAAAAGAAGTCGGGGCAAGTCTCGGCTCTTGCTACCCCCGCCGTTCGTAGATTCGCCAATCAACTTGGTATCGATCTCGACCAGATCAAAGGAAGTGGTCCGGGTGGAAGAATCACCGAAGAAGACCTCGAGCGCTATCAAGAATCCGCTGACCCGGATATCAGACCGGCCGAAGGAGTGTCTTCAGGTGGTGAGACTGAGAACTCGCCTTATGTTGGGGTGCGCAAGAAGATCGGCGACCATCTGGTGAAATCACTCAAAACGGCCGCCCATTTCACCTATATCGAAGAGGTGGACACGACCAAATTGGTGCTCCTGCGCGAGAAGTTTCTGACCTCTCAAAAGGGGCGAAAGACTCGTTTAACCTATCTCCCCTTACTCATGAAGACCGTAGTGATGGGCTTGAAGGAACATCCTTTGATGAATGCCTCCCTCGACGAAGAGAATGGGGTGATTCAACTGAAAAAGTATTACAACATAGGAATCGCCACCCACACACCCGAAGGGCTCCTGGTCAATGTGGTTCGGGACGTCGACAAAAAAGGCGTCCTGGAGCTGGCCACCGAGATCACTCAGCTCACCGAAGCTGCAATGGAGGGCAAGGCCAAGCTCGAAAACCTGAGAGATGGAACCTTCACCATCACCAGTCTCGGAACTCTGGGGGGAATTGCCGCCACGCCTATTATCAACTATCCAGAGGTAGCGGTTCTCGCGGTCCACAGGATTTCAAAAAGACCCGTGGTCCGGGACGACCAGGTCGTGATTCGCCACATGATGAATTTGAGTCTCGCTTCCGATCATAGAGTGGTGGACGGCACGATTGCCGCCCAGTTCCTGCATTCGATTATTCCCCTGATCGAAGATCCCAGCTGGCTCGAGGAAGAACTTTAAAGCCTGGATCATGCCTCAGCTCTCTACTGCAGCAACGCAATCATCCGGCCTGCCTGTGTTGCACTCGGTCGGTCTCCTCGACGTACTTCGCAGTACGCCTGCGGTGCTCTCCCGTCGCGCGCCTTGTCAGGCCGGCGCTTTCTTCGTTCCTCAGATGAAGGCGGCGGCGCTTCGTCACGAGAGCCTAGGAATAACCCAGGCTAAGCTGACCGGCCGCTGGTCTTCGACCAGCGCGTTCCACGTTCCACGTTTCACCTTTCCAGAGTGTGGGAGGCGCCTCAGTGCGCCGATTCCGGAGGGCCGCTCCAACTATCTTGCTGTGGGCGCACTCAGTGCGCCCCTACACAAACTTCTCCGGCCTCGCTCTGAAGGAGCGACAGAGCCTGGCTCAGGGCGCCCCGCCCTGGGACAGTCTTCTCTGTGTCTTGGTGGTGAAGGACTAAAATAACTTCATCTGTTGGGCACCTCGATCGGCCTCCGTTTCAAGGGACGAGACAGAAACTCCAACCAGGCGAATTCTCTGTTTGGGATCACGGAATTTCCTTATCAGTCTATGAACAGCAGGGTAGATGTGATCGGCACTTTCCACCGGCTGGGGGAATGTCGTTTGCCGGGTAATGGTCTTAAAGTCGGAATAACGGAGTTTGAGCGCAACCGTTCTGCCGGCAAGGCCGCGAGCACACAGACGTTCAGAAACTTTCTCGCAAAGCAGCTTCAGAGTCTTTTCCAAGGTTTCGATGTTCCCCACATCCTCAGCGAAAGTCCTTTCGTGTCCCATCGACTTGGCCTCCCGTTGAACCACCAGGGCTCGTTGGTCAATGCCGTTGGATAGCTTCCGCAGATGTTCTCCGAGCCTCCCGAAGCGTTCAATCAAGATTTCCTTGTCGTAGTGGCGCAATTGGAGAATCGTTTTGATTCCCATTTTTACGAGTTTCGATTCCGTCTTGGGTCCCACACCCCAGAGACGGGAAATGGCAAGCGGATCGAGAAAACTCTGGACTTCAGGGAGACTGACCAATACCAGTCCTTCCGGTTTTTCGATGTCCGAGGCGATCTTTGCAACGAACTTGTTGGGTGCAATTCCGATGGAGGCAGTCAACCGTTGCTCCTTCAAAATAGTGGCCTTCAGGGACCGTGCCACCTCAAGGGCCATATCGGTGTTGTGGGCCGCGTGAGACATGTCAAGGAATGCCTCGTCGATGCTCAAGGGTTCCACCACATCGGTATAAGTATGGAAAATCTCCCGGATCCTTTGGCTTACTCCTACATATCTCTTCATGTCAGGCCGCAGATAAACACCATCGGGACATAAACGAAAGGCCCTGCTGATGGGAAGAGCGGAGTGAATTCCAAATTTCCGCGCCTGATAGGAACAGGCTGCCACCACGCCCCGGCCTTGGCCTCCCTGGGGATCGGCTCCAACAATTACCGGCCTATCTCGATACTCAGGACAGTCTCGCTGCTCCACTGCAGCATAAAAGGCGTCCATATCAACGTGGAAGATCGTCCGTTCCATGTCAGGTGTCAATTGCTCCGTGGTCTGTTGGTCTGTGGTCATTTTCCCCTGTATGATACCGATACCAGTCAACATCATAGGGACGATGGCAGACAAATCTTTTTCCCAGCAAAATCGATTCCCCCTGACCCGGCTTTCCGAGGAGGAACAGATCTTTCAACAAACGGTGGGGAGCTTTGCTCGAGAGGCCATCCTTCCTCATGTTAAGGACATGGACGAGAAGGGACTATTCGATTCCGAGATTATCGACCAGTTCTTCGAACTGGGACTGATGGGAATTGAAATTCCCAACTCGCTGGGAGGTGCAGGGTCCAATCTTTTCATGGCGGTCCTTGCCGTTGAAGAGCTCAGTCGTATCGACGCCTCTGCAGGAGTGATCGTGGATGTTCAGAACACCCTAGTCAACAATGGGATACTGCGCTGGGGGACGGATGAGCAAAAGGAAAACTACCTTCCACGTTTAGCTTCCGAATGGGTCGGAGCCTACGCTCTTTCGGAAGCGGACTCAGGCAGTGACGCCTTTGCACTGAGTACCAGAGCTGAAAGCGAAAAGGACAAGTTTATCCTGAATGGCCGCAAGTTGTGGACGACCAATGGATTGGAGGCCTCACTCTTTGTCGTTTTTGCCAACGCTGCTCCGGAAAAGGGGTACAAGGGCATTACCGCCTTCCTGGTGGAACGCGGTTTCCCAGGGTTTTCGGTGGGGAAGAAGGAGGACAAACTAGGCATCCGGGCTTCATCAACCTGCGAGCTCATTCTGGACGGCTGTGAGGTTCCACAGACCAACGTTCTGGGAGAAGTAGGCAAGGGCTACCAAGTAGCCATCGAAGTTCTCAATGAAGGTCGAATTGGCATCGGAGCGCAAATGATTGGAGTGGCAGCAGGAGCTCTCGCGTATTCGGTGAAATACTCCAAAGAACGACATGCTTTCGGCAAACCCATTTCCAGTTTCCAGGGAATTCAAATTCCTCTCGCCGACATGGACACCGAACTCGAGGCGGCTCGATTGATGGTCTACAACGCCGCTCGGCTCAGGGATGCCGGCCATAATTTCATAATCGAGGCAGCAATGGCGAAGTACTTCAGCTCTGTGGTGGCTGAAAAAGTGACCTCCCAGGCCATCGAGATCTGCGGCGGCTACGGATACACCAAGGACTACCCGGTTGAAAAACTTTTCCGCGATGCAAAAATTGGCAAAATATACGAGGGTACTTCCAACATGCAGCTGGCAACCATCGCCAAGTTGTTGTTGAAGTGACGAGCAGGAGTCAGGAGCCAGGAGATAGAAGACAGCAGTCAGGGCCGCTCACCACAGCGGCCGCTGTACCTTGGCAGAAAATCCGAAATCCGAAGTCCTAAATCCGAAACAACTTCCAAGAAAGAAATTTCAAACCTGAATTATTTTGGTTCTCCGCGAGCGTGAGCGAGCTTCTCCACGCCGAGCTTCAGCGAGGTGTTTCTCTACGCGCGAAGCGCGCTTCTCCTGGCCCCGGCCTCCTGGCTCCTATAAACTGAATCGTCATGCTTTCTCTTCCCATTCCAGTCGAAAAATTCACTTCCCGCCTCTTGAAGTGGTATGGAGCCAACAAACGCGATCTCCCCTGGAGAGAGAAGACTGATTCCTACAAGGTATGGGTATCCGAGATCATGCTCCAGCAGACCCAGGTCCAAACCGCTCTCCCTTACTACCATAGGTTTCTGGAAACCTATCCCACCCTTGAGGCCCTGGCGAATGCTGAGGAAAGCGAAGTTCTTTCGACCTGGTCGGGACTGGGATACTATCGCCGCGCTCGCAATCTTCACAAAGCGGCACTAATCGTGAGCGAGGAATTCGACGGACAGTTTCCGCGAAAATACCGTGAAGCCATCCAGCTTCCCGGCATCGGACGCTATACAGCCGGCGCCATTCTCTCAATTGCATACGGAGAACCTCTGCCTATTCTGGATGGAAACGTCGCTCGCTTTTTCAGCCGCTATCTATGTATCCAGGATGAGGCTGGAACCAGGGGAGCATCCAGGCTCTGGAATTTACTGACTCAACTAGTCGAGGAACCTTCCGTTTCCGATCACATCGGTGACTTCAACCAGGCCCTCATGGAAATTGGATCGCTGGTTTGTGTTCCTCAACGTCCTCGTTGCCACATCTGCCCCCTCAAGGCCAGTTGCACCGCTCGCAGTGCGGGGCTCCAGGACACCCTGCCGAAAAGGCAGCCGCAACGTAAGGTCGAGCAGTTCCACTATACGGTGGCTCTTCTCCCGAAAGGTGATACCTACCTGCTCACCCAGAACTGGGAAGACACTTTTCTTCAAGGATTCTGGGAATTCCCACGGATTCGTGGACGCCCCACTCGTCAGGTGGTGAGTAATTTCCGAAAAAGGCATGGATTGAAATTAAAAGTTGAGGGCCAAACGACTGCTGTGAACCATCGTGTTACCTTTCGGAAACTTACTTTTCATCCCCTTTTAGTAACCCTGTGCAGTCCGGCTCCACGCTCTAAATTCACCTGGACGAAACCGGGAGAGAAAGGTTATCCTATCTCATCCTACGTCATGAAAATTCTAAAGAGTCTTGGATAAGTAGAATCCAGAAGCCAGAATCCAAGTCTGACGACCCTCGCTAATCAAGAACAAGGTAGGGATTCAAGAATGAGAAGAAAAGCTTTTCAAATATTACTACTGGTCTTCATTGTTCTCACGGTCAACAGTGCCTGGGGACAACGGAACAGACGATCACAACGAACTCCAGAGACCATCCATCAGGAGGGGGGATCGCGAGTCGAGTTTCGAGAATTTCCCAGTACGACCCTGGGGGAAGATGCCTATTACAGTGTGTTTCTACCTCCTGACTACGATCAGAACCCGGACCAGAGGTTTCCTGTCATATACGTTCTTCATGGCATGAACAATAACCACACTACCTGGACCAGTCCCAGGTACGGGAACATCCCTTTGTTGGCGGAGAATCTGATCAAGAGCGGCGACATCCCCCAGTTTTTGATGATCCATCCCTACGCCGAAAACCCCTTTTATACCGACTATTCCGACGGATCCAAGAAATATGAAGAGTTTGTCACCCGGGAACTCAGAACCGAGATCGAGACCAACTTTCGGGTCAGGACAGACCGATTGAACCGCTCCCTGGTTGGAACCTCCCTGGGAGGTTATGGCGCACTGAAGATCGCCATGAAGAACCCCCAACTCTATGGTTCGGTTGCAGCGGGATCACCGATCATTCTACTGGGTGATGATCCGTCTCAGCTCATTCGCAGTTCAACTGCCGGGGCGGTGAGAAGATTCGCCGGATTGTTCAATCCCGTCTTTGGAACACCTTTTGATCAAGATCACTGGATTGCAAACAGTATAGAGGTTCTGGCTCGCACAGCTGATTTGAAGAACGTCGAATTCTACTTTTCCTACGGGACAGCCGATCGCTATCGCAGCATGTTCCCCATGGAGAAAGGACTTGAAGTTCTCGACCAGATTCTTACGGAGAGAGATATTCCACACACGATGCGGGTTTTTGAGGGAGAACCCCACGGCTGGGCCTTGATCAGTACCAGTCTGAGCGAAATCGTTGAGGTTGTGACCCGGAAATTCACCGCTGACTAGCCGCTGGTCTTCGACCAGTGCGTTCCACGTTCCACGTTCCACGTTCCACGTTTCCGGAGTGTGGGAGGCGCCTCAGCGCGCCGATTCCGGAAGGGCGAGTGCACGAGATCACGATGTCACAAATGCACGAATTCACGAACACGCCTTTCTCCTTGACCGTTAGCGAGCTTCTCCACGAGGAGCGTGAGCGACTCGTTTCTCCACGCCGAGCTTCAGCGAGGCGTTTCTCTGCGCGCGAAGCGCGCTCAAACCACCAGAACGACCTTGCCAAACTGCTTTTGCTCTTGTAGATACTGGAGGGCTTCCTTGCCCTCTGAGAGGGGAAAGGTCTTATCGACCACGGGTTTGAGTTTTTCCGCTGCCAACAGATCCACAACCTCCTGGTACTCCTGTTGACTGCTCATGGTGGAACCCAGAATTTCCAGTTGCTTCCAGAAGATCGACCGAATATCGGTTGGCGGATTGGGGCCGCTGGTAGCTCCACAGGTGACAATCTTTCCCCCTTTTCGAGCTAACTGGATACTCTGGACCCAGGTCGCGGCTCCCACCGTGTCCACCACAATATCCACGCCTCTTTTTCCGGTAGTGCCCAGCACTTCCTTCACAACATCCGAATTGGTGTAGTTGTAGCAAAAGTCTGCACCAGCCTGGCGGGCCAGCTTCAATTTTTCATCGCTGGAAGAACTGGCAAAGACTCGTCCACCATAGAGCTTCACAATTTTCAGGGCCGCCGTCGATACTCCACTTCCGATTCCATGAATGAACACGTCGTCACCTGAACGAATCCGGGCTCGGGTCTTGAGCATACGCCAGGCCGTTTGAAAAACCAGAGAAAAAGCGGCGGCCTCCTCGAAGGAGATCGATTCGGGAATCTTCCTCAAATTCGCCTCGGGAACCACAAAGTACTCGCCGTGGGTGCCGCTTGAGTTCTCACCCACCAGTCGAAGTTTGACGCACAGGCTGTGTTGAGACTCCAGGCAAAATTCGCATTTTCCACAGGAAAGGACGGCGTTGAGCATGACTCGGTCTCCGATAGAAAACCGATCCGCACCCCCCCCCGTCTCATCGACGAGGCCAGCCCCATCCGATCCCAGAATGTGGGGCATGGCCAGGGCCCTACCCGGTAGGCCTCCCAGGATGTGAAGGTCCAGGTGATTCAAGGATGTGGCCTGGGTCCTGACGCGAACCTGCCCAGACCCGGCCTGGGGATCATCGATTTCCTCGAAACGGATCTGCTCCAGGCCTCCATGCTGGTGAATCAGGAGTGCTTTCATGGTTGCGTTACAGTTCCCTGAGTCGTTTGGTCAGGGCCGGGACGATCTCGAATAGATCACCAACAATTCCGTAAGAGGCGATGTTGAAGATGGGGGCATTGGGATCGCTGTTGATAGCCACGATGCACTGTGAGTTCTTCATTCCCACGATATGCTGGATCGCACCAGAAATACCACAAGCCACATACAGCCTGGGCGCAACGGTTTGGCCGGAACTTCCAATCTGGCGGTCTCGACCCAGCCATTCGCTGTCCACGACCGGGCGACTTGCCGCAACTTCGGCATCGAGTGTCTCTGCCAGATCCTCGATGATTTTCAAATTTTCTTTCTTCTTGATGCCGCGTCCCACCGCAACAATGTTTTCGGCCTTGGAAAGATCCACTTTGCCTTTTGTGACTTCAAAAGCTTCAAGTGATTTGCGGCGGGCCTGGACGGATGAAAGTTCAGCCGATTGCGCAACCACCTCTGCACTCCCCTCCTGCAAATCATCCACAGAAGCGGATCCGGCCTGCAGGGTCACAATCCAGGGGTGCGATGATCGGATTTGCACGTCCGCATTGAGTTTGTTCCGAAACATCTGGCGAACAAAGGTAAAACCCTCCTCTACCTTGCGGTAGCCGATACAATCGGTCACCAACCCCTTGTTGATGGCGGCCGCCAGTTTGGGAGCCAAATCAATGTTCTGGTAAATATGCCCCATCAGCAGGAGATGGGGTTGTTTCTCGGTCAGGACCTGGCTGAGGGCTTCGCAGTACACATCAGGGTCATACTCCTCCAGCTTCGGATCATCCACCCAAACAACCGAGTTCACTTTCTTGCCGGCCAGCTCTTCAGCCAGAGAACGCACCTCGTGACCAAGGATGAGGGCATGAAGCGAAAAACCGGAATCATCAGCCATCCTCTGGCCGATGACCAGACTTTCCTGCGAGGCGGTGCGGATCTCTCCCTGGGCGTGATCGATCAGAACGTAGATGGCTTCAGACATGGGGTTTCGTTCTTTCGTTATTTCGTTATTTAGTTATTTCTTGGTTGGTTCTTCAAGATTGACGAAGCCACCAAACGAAGGAACGAACAGAGAAACGAACTCACAGTACCTTCGCTTCTTTTTTCAGTTTTTCGACCAGTTGTTCAACCACGGTTTCGGTGGTCCCTTCCAGAATTTCCGCCTTCTTATCCACCTCGGGAAAGTAGACTCGAACCACTTCGACCTGCGGGACAGAGCTCCAATCGACGTCAAGATCGCTGAGTTCAATCGTCCGGAGCTCTTTCTTTTTGGCCTGCATGATGCCCTTCAGGGAGGCATACCGAACCTGAGAGATTCCCGCCTGGATGGTGAGCACTGAAGGCATTGGAAGTTCAACCCACTGAAACCAGCCGCTCTCCATCTCCCGAAGCGCCTTCACCTTCTTCTGGGCCGGATCAGCCTGGATTTCCATCACAATGGTGGCGTGAGGAATTCCCAGAAGCTCCGCCAGCAACACGCCGGTCTGGGCATAACTCCAATCGTCGGACTGGGTTCCGGCTAGAATCAGATCAAATTCCTCCCCTTTCAGGACCTCCGCCAAAGCCACCGCCACAGCATGGGGACTGTTGAGTTGACCCTCCTCATCTCGGATTAACATCCCCCGATCCGCCCCCATGGCCAACCCCTTCCGGATGGATTTTTCCGCGCGCCGGCGCCCCACAGTCAAGATGGCGACTTCCCCACCATGCTCTTCACCTAGCTTGAGAGACTCCTCCAGTGAGTATTCATCACACTCATTGATCTCGAAGGTAAGATCAGATTCTTTGATTCCCGTCCCCTCACTGGCCAGCTGGTACCGGGCGTCTCGGGCAGGCACTTCCTTTAAGCAGGTGATTATTTTCATTTCTTGAAGAGATTGGCGAAGGCGTCGCGCGCATCCTGCGGTTTTTCCGATCCCGTGGTGGTCATCTTTTCCACTGTGGTGCGGACCTCGAAATACTGGCATTCATTTCCGGCACCCTTGGGGGAGATGGCTTCGGCAACCGGTTGAGAACATTCAAAACGGATGGCTGGATCGAGAAAGACACAGTTCTTGCAAGTATGAAGGGCGGCATTACATTTGGGGCACTGACTGGAAAATTCTATGTCGCTGAAACTGCGGGGCAGGGAGACACCACACAGGGCACAACGCCTGACCTCGTGAAATCCAGGCATTTGCGGGGACTTGGGGCCTTCGCGCAGGCCTTTTGGCTGGGATCGTCTTTTTTCCCGCTCGCCGGAACCGTCCTGGTAGCCGTGCTGTCTATACTTCTGGCTCACGCCTGCCCCGGAATGGATCGCGGGAAAGAACCTGACAGCCCGTCACTATTGCAACTGAGCACACGCATCTTTCAAACCCGCGATATCGATAGCGTCGCTTCCCGAATCGATGCGGCGAATGATGCCCTGTTTGTCGATGAGAAAGGTGTTTCTCCCTGCAATTCCTCGTTCCTCGTTGAGCACACCATACAATCGGCTGACGTCCTTTTCCCAGTCGCTCAATAGTTTGAACTGAGCCCCAACTTCTTCGGCGAACTTCTTCTGTGTCGGTCGAGCATCCACGCTGACTGCAAGAACTTCCGTGTCATTCTCTTCGAAATAGTCGATATCAGACTGATATCGTTGCAGTTCGGTCGTTCAGCCACGGGTAAAGGCAAAAACATAGAAGGCGAGGGCAACATTCTTCTTGCCCGAGAAACCGCTGAGACGAACCGCGTTTCCATCCTGATCCTGCAATTCAAAATCGGGTGCCTTGTCACCCACCTTCAGGTTAGTCGACTGCGACCAGGCCAGTGGCGAGAGCAAAATCGTCAAAACCAGTGAATAGATAGTTTTCATGAAGTTCATTCTAGTTCCAAAAAATCCGTGGTGCAACCAGGAAATTCCAGTCCCGATTCTCCCGATTTGGTTCTTTTGGCTTCCCCATGCTATCGTTCTAATCCATCGAATGAAAATATATACAGGGCGGGGAGACCAAGGCCAAACCTCCTTATTCAGTGGCGAACAAGAATACAAAAACTCAGCCAGAGTCACCGCTTATGGCGCCCTCGACGAGTTGAATTCGGTGCTGGGAGTGGCACACTCCTTCTGTCAAAGTCAGCAGGTCAAGGACCTTATTATCTCCCTGCAAGGCAAGCTTTTTGAAGCCGGCGCGGACCTGGCCACCACCAAGAAAAAGCATCCTCGAATCGACCGCATAGGCGAGGCCGATTGGCGAGAACTGGAAACCTTGATCGACGACCTGCAATCCCAGGTCCCTCCACTGAACAAATTCATTCTTCCCGGAGGATCGCAGGGAGGGGCGCTTGTCCATCTGGCGAGGACCGTTTGTCGTCGTGCCGAGCAGCAACTCGTCGGTCTTATTCGCGATGAAGAGGATGTGAATACGGAAATCCTGATTTATCTGAACCGTCTGTCCGATTTACTGTTCGTGATGGGCCGCCTTGAAAATATCCTGACCGGGGAACAGGAGGAGATCTGGCAACCCGAAAGATGAAACCTCAGACCGCCCAGACCTGCTCCACATGCCGGGGTTCAGGTTGGCTGGTTCACAGCCAGGACGGCATAGAATCAGTTGGCCCATGCCCTGATTGTCGGTCCGAGGAGCGCCTGCGGCTACTCCTGAAAAAAGCTGCCATTCCCCCTCGCTACCTTGACCGGGGATTCAAGGAATATGACTTGCTCAGCAGACAACAAGAAAAGGCTCACCTGCGGGCCAGTAAATACGTTGAGGATTTCCCGAATGTCCCTCGGGGTTTGCTGTTTCATGGACCGTGCGGGGTGGGAAAGACCCATCTTTCGGTGGCCATTCTCAAGACCTTGATTCAGGAAAAAATGGTCGCCGGCACCTTTGTAGACGAGGCAGAGCTTCTGAGACGACTTCAGTACTCCTATGGTCCGGGCTCCCCTGAAACTGAAAGAGAGGTCATGATACCTCTATCCGAGATTGATCTGCTGGTATGGGATGATCTGGGGACCGGCCGCCCGACCGAATGGGTACAGGAGACCATCCGGACCGTGATCAATCATCGTTACACCCATAAAAAGCTCACCATTCTCTCCACCAACTGGCCACTCCAGGCCAAGACCGGAAGCTCCACACGTTCAGAACAGATGAAAACCGCTATCAAAGACACGCTCGAGGAGCGAATCGGGAGACGGCTCTTCTCCCGGATCATGGAAATGTGCGAAGTTGTCCAGGTCGAGGGTCCTGACTATCGTACCGACATCGACAAAGCAAGCAGGGACTTCCGCCAGAAAAAGACTGAGTCCAACGACTGAGAACTCTAATCGCAGTCACACTTTATCCGCAAGAGCTCTCCGGATTCGGCACCTGAGGTGCCTCCCACACTCCAGACGCTTCTTTCTGAATTCTGATTTCTTCTTCTCGGCGCCCTTTTAGCATCACAGTCCTTGCTGTGAGCGCACTCGGTGCGCCCCTACACTCAACCTTCCGACCTCGCTCCAAAGGAGCGACTAGAGCATTGTCTTCTCTGTGCCTCTGTGTCTCTGTGGTGAAGGCCCCTACTCCACCGCGTTTTGGCTCTCAAGGATTCCCTTCTTCTCATCAACAAAATGCAGGATACTCCAGCCCACAACGAAAAAGACGAGAATGGAAGCGACTCCATATCGAACAGAGCCCGTCATGTCGGTAATGAAGGCAAAAAGAGCAGGCCCGAAAATAGCAGCGAACTTCCCGCTGGTTGCGAAAAATCCGAAAAATTCGGCACTGTTCTCCCTGGGGGTAAACTGGGCAAGCAGCGCGCGGGAGGAGGCCTGGACACCTCCCAAAACGAGGCCGATGACCACTGCCAGAACCCAGAATTCCCAGCTCTCCTCGATCACCAGGACATAGAGAACCGCCGCCGTCCAAACCAACAAAGTGAGGTTGATGGCACTCTTGGTGGCCATCCGATCTCCCAGATGGCCCAGAGCCAGGGATCCTACGATTGCCACCAGGTGAGTGAGAATAAAACAGACGATCAGCTCATCCTGAGGCATCCCAAGCACTTCGGCACCGAAAATGGCTGCCATCACGATCACCGTTTGTACCCCGTCGTTGTAGATCAAAAAGGCAATGAGAAACTTTCCCAGCTCCTGGAACTGATTTAATTTCCGAAAGGTGTGAAACAGACGCTTCAAACCAACTCTCAGGTAGTTGGTTCCAGGAGGAAACTCCTGAGCAGCGGAACGTTCCCGCAACCACAGAAAAGTCGGAATCGAAAACAGCCCCCACCACAGGGCCACCAAGAGCACGGTGGCACGCACGGGAAGATAATCAGAATCTGGAATGCCGAACCAGTCCGGCCATCTGATCATGGCCATCGCGAAGACCAGGCACAGGACGCCTCCCACATAACCCAACGCCCAGCCGAAGCCACTGACTCTCCCCATCTGTTCCCGGGTGGTGATCTCGGTAAGAAAGCTGTTGTAAAAGGCGAGGCTCCATTCCAGACAGGCACTGGACAGAAGGTAGAAAACAATAGCCAGCCAGATGTCGCCTGGACCTGCCAGAAACAAAAATCCGGTGGCCACTACACCTGCATAACAAAACAGGAACAGAAATCGTTTTCTGGAGCCTCTCAGATCGGCAATCGCTCCCAGAACAGGGGCACTCACCGCCACCAGCAACATGGAAACGGAGACCAGATATCCCCAGACCGAGGAACCAGGAATGCGCCCATCACCGAAAGGAATCCCCTCCTGACCCACCACCACCTGAACAAAATAGACGCTGAAAATGACGCCGGCCAGTGCCGTCGGAAAAGCGGAGTTGGCGAAGTCATAAAAAGCCCAGCCCCAGATTTCTCTGGTGTAGGGACCTATTGTGGACTCTGTCTGCGTGTGTGTGTTTTTGATCCCTGGCCTCTTACTTTCGGGGTGGCGTGGAGGGCCGCATTTCAATTCGGCTCGTTAAACAGCGCGAATGGTGCTTGAGAGTTTGAGTCACGACCTCCGCCACATCATCGGCGGAAATTTTCCAGGAGTCGGCCCCCTGGACGGGATCGCCGGCAAAATCGGTTTCGACGCTGCCAGGCATGACATAGGCCACCCGAATGTCATCGTATCGGACTTCCTGCATCAGGGCTTCGCTAAAGCCCACCAGAGCAAATTTGGATGCGTTGTAGGCGGC
>JAPYTY010000021.1 GCA_029942065.1 Acidobacteriota bacterium
CAACCGCTCGACGGATTCTTATGGAAGGAGGGTGACCGACTCGGGATAGTTCCTGTTGATGGCCGTTTGGCGAGTCACCAGGACGTGAATCGGGGCCCAGAAGTCCATTCCGGCACTCTCGAAGGTCACGCGAATCCCCTGATCAATCCAGCTCTTGATGGGCATGGCGAACGGTCTCAGTTGCTCCCCGTAGTCACCGATCAGCTTGGGAACCTCCGAGAGGTAGGAAGTGTTGACGTTCAGGATGATTCCATACTTCTTGATGCCCGCCATCACCTCGGGAAGGTTGCCAAGAACCTGGTTGTGTTCCAGTGTGGGCCGCAGGCTCCTGATGTACTCGACCGAATAATTTCCCTCTCGAGCCGCTTCCTCCAGCATCTGCAGGTACAGGCGGCCGCCGTGGCTGGAGGTTGCGTGCACCCCCACCGGCCGCCAGCCGTTGATGATGGCGGCTTTCAGCGAAATCCAGGTCTTCAGCCCCGGGTCTGGGCATCGTTCCCGGGCCTTGATGTCCGGCGGAGCCGGCACATCATCCCCCAGACAGACGTTGTTCTGGGTCGAGTCCCATTGCTCATGGCACATCCCGTTGAGCCACATCATCTCTCCGCCGTTCTTGTGATTGGTCCAGGGAGCGCCGTAAGCCCGATAGAACTCCTGGATCGACTTGCGACCGAAGAGGTTTCCCCGCTGGGATTCGATGTAGTAGGCCAGGCGGTGGGGAAGCCGGTTCTCCCGATTCAACAGACTGAAGGCGGCAATGGTCCTGGGGTAGAGCAGGCGGGTGGCCACGGTGGTGATGCCGTTCTGAATGATATCAAGCCCCTGCAGGCGCATCACTTCCGCCAGATCTGCCAGGGGTTTGTCCTTCCACCAGTACTCGAAAGTGAGGGCGCCCTGTTCCGGTACCGCAAAGTAGCCGTTCATTGCCGCGCCCGGTCCGGTCTCCAGATTGGTACTCTCCTCCCAGTCCTCGAACTCCTGTTTGAATTCTTCGATGGCCGGCTGGTTGAAATATCCACCGATGCCGCCCGAGACCATCATGGGATGATCGGGCGTGACAGCATCCAGCTGGCGGCGGTTGAGTTTTCCCATAAACAACCAGGAACGAACCGTGCCCGGCGGGCTTTCCGGATTCTGATCCACAAAAACACTCACCCATTTTCCTTTTGGGATGTCCTGGGTTCGAAGGGCGTTCACCACGGTATCTCGGATTTTTTTGGCGGTGGCCTCCGCAGTGGTGTCAGCCAGGACGTTGAGCTTGATACTGGGGTCGGTGAGGCCGAACTGAGGTCCATACCTGCGGGCGGCGGAGGTGAACATATGGTAATGGGTGGCGATCAGACCCGGGATGAGGGTCCGGTTCCCCAGGTCCACGATCCGGGTCCGGGGCCCCGCCAGTTCCCGCATCTCATCGACGCTGCCCAGGGCCATGATCCTGCTGTTCTTGATGGCCATGGCGGCATAGATGTTCCCGGGAGTGTTGGGAACACTGCTGCGATCATCCATGCTCACGATCTTCCCGTTGACCAGGACGGTGTCCGCCCAACCCATCTGGTCCACCAGTTCGGGACGACTCTGGGCCAGCCCGGAACCGGATAGCAACAAGCCCAGTACCAAAAAGGTGGTCAGGGTTACGGATCTGTATTTTTCTGGTGATGTCATTTTGCCTCCCCCTGTTCAGTCGGTAAACCGGAATGTGAATTGAGTATAACCAAGGGTCGATCGAGAAAAAAGGGTGGGGGGACTTTCCGGAGGCCGCTCATTCCATGGCGTGGCCGGGGATTCGAAAGACGTTCACTCCCATCAATTTTGTAAAGCTGGTTGTTGGCCTGACACACTCGAATTTCAGTGGAGCCGGAGAATTTGTCAAACCTTGGGAGATAAGGTGTTTACAGCGATCTTGACTTCTGGGTGAGGCCCTCATATACTCCCGCCGAAAATCGAATCGAGACACTTAGGAAAGGTAATCTTATGAAAACATACAACACCGTAAAAATCGAAAAAGAGGGCGGCATTACCTGGGTGATTTTAAACCGTCCGGAGAAGCGCAACTGCATGAGTCCGGAACTTCATTTCGAGATGGTGGATGTCCTGATCGAACTGGAGTCTGACCCCGAAACGCGGGTTCTGATCCTGACCGGAGAGGGGGAGAGCTGGTGTGCCGGCCAGGACCTGAAGGCCTTCTTTCGCGAACTGGATGGCAAGCCTGCCGAACGGCGCCGTGCCGAGTGGGCCACCCACGAGTGGCGCTGGCGTCACCTGTTGACCTTCCCCGTGCCCACCATTGCCATGGTCAATGGATACTGTTTTGGAGGCGGGTTCACCCAGTTGGTTGCCTGTGATATCGCCATTGCTGCTGAAGAGGCCACCTTCGGCCTGAGTGAGATCAATTTCGGCATCTTCCCGGGTGGAATTGTCAGTCGCGTGATAGCAGATGCCATGAGCTATCGGGATGCCCTTTACTACTCCCTGACGGGTGACACCTTTGACGGCAAACAGGCGGCCGAGATGAGGCTGGTCAACTACGCGGTTCCCCTGGACAAACTGCGCGATGAAACCGTGAAGCTGGCCAACAAGTTGATCGACAAGAATCCGGCGGCGCTGCGGGCTACCAAGGAAGTTTTCAAAACCTGCCGCAATATGGATTACACACATGCCGAGGAGTACATCGGCGCCAAGCTGGTCGCTTTGCGGGCCACCGATCCCGAGAAAGGTCGGGACGAGGGAATCAAGCAGTTCATTGACGATAAGACGTACCGTCCCGGTTTAGAAAGCTACCAGCGCAAGGAATAGCCCGATGGACTTCCACCTGTCTGAAGAACTGGAGTTGCTGAAGGAGACGGTTCGCCGCTTCGTGGACGAGGAATTGATTCCCCGGGAGGCGGAGTTCCATCCCGAAGCCGATCCCATGCCGGAGGAGATGCTTCGAACTTTGCAGGAAAAGGCCAGGTCGATCGACCTATGGCTCCTGGATGTCCCCAAGGAATATGGGGGCATGGACCTGGATCTGCTGACCCGTTGTGTGATTTTCGAGGAAGTGGGCCGGACCATCGTGATTCCCTACCGCATGAATGAGGTTTTCGGTCCTGAAGTAAGGCCTCCGCTTTTTTACTGCAACGATGAGCAGAAGGAGAGATACCTTTACCCGGTGCTCAAGGGCGAGAAGCGAATGTGCTTTGCCCTGACCGAACCCGATGCGGGATCCGATCCGGCCGGCATGCAAACCCGTGCCGTCCAGGATGGGGATGACTACATTATCAATGGCACCAAGCGCTTCATCAGTGGCGCCGGATACTCGGACTTCATCCAGGTCATGGCCCTGACCGATGCGGAGAAACGAGCCCGGGGAGGCATCACCTCCTTTTTGGTAGACGTGGATACCCCGGGAGTCACCCTGTCGCGGCGGCAGCCCACCATGATGGGAGATTCTCCCTGGGAAATTGTCTTTGAAGATGTCCGGGTTTCCGAAGCCAATGTACTGGGCAATGTGGGCGATGGGTTCAAGCTGGCTCAGGAGTGGCTCACCGATGGCCGAGTGCGCTGCCATGGAGCTCAGAGCGTCGGAATGGCTCAGCGCGCGCTGGATCTCATGATGGACTATGCCCTGGATCGTATGACCTTCGGCAAGCCGCTGGCGGAGAGACAGGCGATTCAGTTCATGATTGCCGACTCCATCATGGATATCCACCAGGCTCGATTGATGGTTTACGATTGTGCTTGGCGCCATGATCAGGGGGAAAATGTGCGCAATGCTTCCTACGGGGTGAAAATCGTGTGCACAGAGATGGCCGGCCGAGTGGTGGATCGGGCCATCCAGGTCTTCGGAGGGATGGGGCTGACCCAGGAACTGCCTCTGGAGTGGATGTATCGCCAGCTCAGAAGTATTCGAATCACCGAGGGAGCCACCGAGGTCCTGCGCTGGCGGATGGCACAGAACGTTCTTCGAAATCGCAGCAAAAATTAATGAAAATTCCGGTCGGGTCGCTTTTGTCCGGCTACCGGGTTCTGGATATCAGTACCGAGGTGGGGTCCTTCTGCGGGAAGTTCCTGCGCGATCTTGGACTAGAAGTGATCAAGATCGAACCCCCGAGCGGAGATCCGCTGCGCAGCCAACCCCCTTTTGCCGAGGGACACAACAACTCTGAGGGGAGTCTCCGTTTTGCCTACCTGAATTCCGGAAAACAGAGCATTACACTGGATCTGGCAAAGCCTGGAGGCCGGGATCTGCTGCTCAAGCTGGTTGACCAGGCGGACGTGGTTTTGGAAAGCTATCCTCCCGGTTATCTCAAGAGCCTCGAATTAGACTATCCCGTCCTGAAGGAAAGACAGAAGAAGCTCATCGTGGTCGGCCTCTCCGGCTTTGGTCAGACCGGACCCTATGCTCACTTCCAGGCGCCCGACATCGTCACCACGGCCATGAGTGGGCTGTTGTATGTCAGTGGGACGCCGGAACTTCCTCCCTGCATGCCGCCCGAGACCCAGTCCTACTATTATGCCAGTATCTATGCGGCTTTCGGGGCGATGCTGGCGCTGTGGCGGCGCGAGGAAACGGGACAGGGTGTGTCTATTGACGCCTCGGTTCAAGCCAGCATGGCCATTCATGAGCATGTGGCCTTTACCTATTCCGCCGAAGGGAAGCTGGTCAAACGAGCGGGGAGCCAGCATCAGCATGTGGCTCCAGCCAATCTCTTCCGCTGCAAGGATGGATACATTGCCATTTTTGCCACCCACCGCCACTGGCCCATTTTACTCGAGGTGTGGGAGGATCACCCCGAGGAACTGGACGATCCTTGCTGGAAAACAGATATGGAGCGCCGCAAGCATGCCGATCGGCTCAACCCAATGATCGAGTCCTTCACTTCCAGATATGAAAAGGAAGAGCTGTCCGACCTGCTGCAAAAGCGCGGCATTCCTGGTTTGCCGGTCAACGCTCCGTCGGATTTCAGGCGGGATCCTCATATCCAGGAACGAGGATTTTTCGGTCCGGTGGATCATCCCGAGATCGGCAGCTTCGAGCAGTTAGGGGTGCCCTTCACCGTGGATAAAAACCGGGCCGGGCCCTCTCCGGCACCGACGCTGGGCCAGCATAATGAAGAAGTATACGGGCAGATTTTAGGCCTGAATCAGAAGGAGATGGAAGCTCTTGCTTCGGAGGGTGTGATTGGAAGAGGGAATCCAGAATCCAGAATCCAGAATCCAGAATTCCAGACAACGTGGAACGTGGAACGTGGAACGTGGAACCCGCTGGTCGAAGACCAGCGGCCTGCGGAGCAAACCATGTCGAGTACCAATGACATTCTAAAGGGCATCCGCGTGATCGCTTTCACTAACGCCTATGCCGGTCCTTACGCGGGGCGTCTGATGGCCCAGTACGGTGCCGAGGTGATCAAGGTGGAATCGGCCACCGGCGGACTGGACACCTTTCGCCATTTCGGCAAGGATGTGGATTCCTCCCCTCGCTTCATCGAATGCAACCTGGGAGTTCGATCGATCACCCTCAATCTCAAGCACCCGGCTGGAGTGCAGGCAATCAAGGACCTGACGGTGCACGCGGATGTCATCCTGGAGAACTTTCGTCCCGGAGTGCTCAACCGGCTGGGACTGGGCGAGGAGGTGCTCAGGGAAATCAATCCGGGCCTTGTCATTCTCCGGATGCCGGGCCTGGGAGATAAGGGCCCCAAGAGCGGCTACGGAACCTGGGGCTTCAATCTGACCGCCTACTCCGGCATGACCTATCTCTGGAACCATCCCGACCAGGAGCGCCCCATCGGCAGCCAGGGGGTCTATCCGGATCATCTGAGCTTCATTCTGGCACCCACCCTGCTGGTGGCGGCTCTGTTGCGCCGCCGGGTCACGGGTACCGGCGTCACCATGGATCTGGCTCAGGCCGAGGCGGCCGCCTATGCCCTGGGTGTGAGTTATCTCGAAACCACCGTCAACGGCAAGGATCCCGAGCCGCAGGGGAACCAGGATCCGATGGCCTGCCCACAAGGCTGCTATCCCTGCCAGGGAGAGGACCGCTGGTGCGTGATTTCCGTGAGAGGCGAGGACCAGTGGAATCAGTTGTGCTCGATCATGGGGCAGGAGGAACTGGCAGGGGATCCCAGATTCGCGGACCAGGAGGCACGTTCCCGGCATGTTTCCGACCTGGACGATATTCTGAAGGAATGGACTCAATCCCGAACCCCCGAGGAGATAATGAACCGGCTGCAATCAGAGGGAATCGCGGCCGGGGTGGTCGAAAACGGAGCGGACCTCATGGACGATCCCCAGCTTCGCCACCGCGATTATTTTCTGGACTATCCCGAGTCGACGGTGGGCGCGATGGAGATCCCTCGCAGTGGACTGCAGTTCAGCGAGATGACGGATGACCCGGTCTCCTTTCCCCCCCGTCTGGGTCACGATACCGAAGAGATTTTACGGGATCTGCTGGGATACGATGAGGAGACTATCAATCGATTGAAGTCCGAAGGGGTTTTGAGCTAGCCCTCGACAGAAAAGGTTTTCTCGATTGAGGAGTGGCGATTTTGGTGACAAAAAGGGTCTAGAGCCCCGAAGGGGCGATGTCCAATAGCCTGGGGCGTAAGCCCTAGGATTAAAATTGTTGTCCGTGAAGGAGCCCTTACAGGGCTCTTCTTTCCAGCCGACATGCCAACCCAGGGCTCACGCCCTGGGCTATTACATGCCGCCCTTTCAGGGCTCCGGACCATGAGACTCAAACTAGACGGAATCGGCGCCTGAGGCCCCTCCCACATCCTCTTCCGGGAGGCGTCCCACGATGAATACGTAGGAGAAAGCCCCGAAGCACATCACCGCTCCTGCGGTCACCAGAGCGCCTGTAAAGGAACCGGTGGCGGCCAGGATATAACCGGTGACAATTGGCGCCGCCAGACCTCCGAGGTTGCCCCCGAAATTTTGAATCGAAACCAGCGAGGCGACTGAAGCCGATGGGGCCAGATCAATGGGCATGGCGTTCGCCGATCCCGTGGTAGCCCTCAGGGCCCCCATGCAAAACGTGAGCAGGGTGATGGCTAACCAGGTCTGGGTCGAATAGGCGGCACTGACCACCATGATGGTGGCGGCCATCATCCCGACTCCCACCACCATCTTGCGCGATGTGGTGTGCCCGAAACCTCTGCGGATGAGAGCGTCTCCCAGCCAGCCCCCGCCGATGGTTCCAAAAATTCCCATCAGGAAGGGCAGGCCGGCAAAGATTCCCGTCAAGGCCACGCTCATGTTGCGTTCCATTATCAGATAACTGGGCAGCCAGCTGAGGAAAACGTGGTAGGCGTACAGGTATCCCATCTGCCCAAAGGCCAGCCCCCAAGCGGAACGGTAGCGCAGCAGGGAAATGACCGATACCCGTTGGGTTTTCTCTGTTTTGGCCTGGTGATCCAACTTCACCTGCGGCCCGATTTTCTTCTCCGGGTGGAAAAGGATCCAGATCAAGGCGAAGACCAGGTTGGCTCCACCTATCCAGTAAAAAATCGATTGCCAGCCGAAACGGGACAGGATGAAGGCGCAAACGGCCGCACCGACGAAACTTCCAACCTGGCTCCCGGAGAAGGCGAATCCCAGGGCGGTGGAGCGTTGTTCGGACTGGAACCACCGTGAAATCGAGGATCCTTGAGCCGGGATCAGCATGCTGTGCCCGATTCCAAACAAGGCTCGGAACATGAACAGACCAAAAGCCGAGGCGGCAAGAGGCAGGGCGATGGTGGAAAGGCTCCACACGCCGGCTCCAACGCCCAGCACCATCCAGGCTCCGAACTGGTCCACCAGAGGGCCCACGAAGAGCTGGAGAGCGGTGTAGGCCCAGTTCCAACCCGACAGGACATAGCCCATGGTCGAGGGGGAGATGTCGAATTCCTTCATCAAGGTGGGGGCGGCGATACCCAGGGAGATCCGGATCATACTGGTCATCACCAGCGCTCCCCAGCAAAGCGCCACTATGCGCCATTTGAGTCGACCTTCTTCCTTATCCCGCATTTCTCACACCCCCTCTACTACATCGGCGCCATGATCCGTCCTGACTGTGTTCCGCTCGTTCGGCCTCCTCAACGTACTCTACAGTATGTTTGCGGGGGCCTCGGTCGCGCGCCTTGTCAGGCCCGCCCTTCCGCCGCTTCGTGACGAGAAGGTGTGAGAAATCCGGGTTAGGGTTTTCCATGTTTCGATGCCCCCCCGAAGGGTGGGTGGATTGTAAGGCTCCTGGTTGGAAGATTCAAGAAAGAATTCAGGAGCCAGGAGAAGCGCGCTTCGCGCGCCGACGAGACGAGACAAGAACATAATTTTCTGTCAGACGGCAGGGATCACTATCTCCTGACTCCTGACTCCTGACTCCTGACTCCTTCCTTCTGTCCCTCTCTTGCAAACCCAACGCTTTCCGTTTACATTGTGGGCCGATGACATACACCGTTGTCGGAAAACCACTGGGACAGGTGGAGGGACCCGCCAAGGTCACGGGAGCGGCCACCTTCACGGCCGATGTTATTCTGCCGGAGATGATCTGGGGCAAGGTTCTCAGAAGCCCTCTCCCCCACGCGCGAATCGTCAGCATCGACACGAAAGCAGCCGAACAGATGCCCGGAGTTCTGGCCGTGCTGACCGCCCGGGATCTTCCGGATACCTTGACCGGCCGAGTCGTCTACGACACACCGGTTCTGGCACGCGATCAGGTGCGTTTTATTGGTGAGAAGGTTGCCGTGGTGGCTGCCGAGGATCCGGATGTCGCCGAGGATGCCCTGGCCCTGATCGAAGTGGAATACCAGGAGTTGCCGGCCGTCTTCGATGCCGAAGAGGCCATGAATCCGGACGCCCCTCTGCTTCATCCCGACTACCGGTCCTATCCTCATGCACCGGAGAAGTTTTTCTCCGAACTTCCCAACGTGCACTCGCATGTGACCTGGCAGGTGGGCGACATCCAAGAGGGTTTTGCCCAGGCCCAGCAGGTGTTCGAATACACCTTCACCACCCACTCACAGCACCAGGGATTTATCGAACCTCACGCTTCGGTCGTCTCGGTTGATTCCGAAGGCCGTGCCCATTTGTGGATTTCCAACAAGATGCCGGTCCGGGCCCAGAAGCTTCTGGCCGATGCCGTCGAGCTTCCTCAGGAACAGGTCGTGGTCCATCCGGTGTGTATCGGAGGAGATTTCGGCGGCAAGGGCTCCTTGATGGATGCCCCTCTTTGTTACCACTTGTCCAAACGAACGGGCCGGCCTGTCAAGATGGTGATGACCTATACCGAAGAACTGATGGCCGGCAACCCCCGGCATCCCGCCACCATCTCTCTCCGTACCGGAGTGACCGACCAGGGCAAGGTGGTGGCTTTCCAGGCCAGGGTAGTCTTCGATAGTGGAGCCTATGCGGGATTCAAACCCGTTCCCATTGTGAATATTCCCGGTGCCAACTCGGCCGCCGGAGTGTACGGAACCCCTCATGTGAAGATCGACGCCTACTCGGTTTACACCAATTGCGTGCCCAGCGGCCATGTTCGAGCTCCCGGAGATCCCCAGGTCACCTTTGCCGTGGAATCCTCCATGGAACTGATCGCCGAGGCTATGGGCATCGATCCGCTGGAGTTCCGCAAACGGAACCTGGTCCAGGATGGTGATCTGCTGCCGGATGGTCACCGGCTGGAACATGTCCGGATCCGCCAGACCCTGGAGGCCGCCATCGAGTCCTCCAACTGGGGAAAACCCAAAGCCCATCCTCACGTGGGACGGGGTGTGGCAGCCTCCTACCGTCACATCGGCGCCGGAGAGGCCAACGCCGAGATCCGCCTGGAATCCGATGGCACCGTCAAGGTGATCACGCCGGTGCCCGACACCGGGACGGGTGCCCATACTGTTTTGCAGCAGGTGGTAGCGGAGACCTGGCCCCTGCCCGTTGAGCAGGTGCAGGTGGAAGCCAGGCCCGAGCTATTTGAAACCGACTCCGGGGCCGGAGCCAGCCGCGTCACCTATGTGGTGGGCCAGCTGGTCAAGGAGATGACCGAGGAGTTGAGGGCGTCGGTGTGCCGGGTAGCGGCGACCGCCCTGGAGTGCCAGGCCGAGGAAGTGGTGTTCGAGGATGGACATTACACGGTCAAGGGGAGCTCCGATCGTACCCTGACCCTGGCCCAGGTGGCCGAGGCGGGATCGGGGAAGCCGGAACTGAGCATCCGGAAGACCCAGGTCAATCGGGACAATCCCCAGGTGACGACATTCACGGCACAGGTGGTCGAGCTGGAGGTCGATCCCGAGACCGGTCAGATCAAGATTCTGGAGGTGGTGACCTCTCACGACGTGGGGACTATCATCAACCCGATCGGCCACCGGGGACAGATCGATGGAGGTCTGATTCAAGGAATCGGTTTCGGGATGATCGAGGAAGTGGTCATGGAAGAGGGGCAGGTCTCGACGCTGCACCTGGGGGATTATAAGCTTCCCAATATCAAGGACATTCCCCCCTTGAAAACAGTGCTGGTGCAGGAAGAGATCGGACCTGCTCCTTTTCAAAGTAAGGCGATCGGCGAGAGCAGCATCACTCCCATCGCTGCGGCGATAGCCAACGCGGTGTACGATGCCGTCGGCGTGCGCTTTTATAACTTGCCCATCACGGCGGAAAAAGTCTACCGGGCATTGCGGGAAAGAGACTCCAATGGCGAGTGAGAAGACGATGACCCGGACCATCCGGCTCCGGGTCAACGGGAAAGAACACAGTCTGGAGGTGCCTTCACGGCGACTCCTGGTGGATTGTCTGCGCTATGATCTGGGGCTCACCGGCACCAAGGAGGGATGCAGCGTCGGAGTGTGCGGTGCCTGTACCGTTCTGATGGATGGACAGCCGATCAGTTCCTGCCTGGCGCTGGCGGTTTTCGCGGATGGGAAGGAGATCGTGACTGTCGAGGGGATTGCTCGCGAGGGGAAACTTGACAGGGTCCAGCAGTCCTTTATCGATCATGGTGGATTCCAGTGCGGGAGCTGCACTCCCGGGATGGTGGTGACGGCCAGGGCACTGCTGGATGCCAATCCGAACCCTTCCCAGGATGAGATCAAGGAGTGGATGCTGGGCAATCTGTGCCGGTGTACCGGCTATTACCAGATCATCGAGTCGATCCAGGGGGCTGCCGGGGAGGCGTCCGATGCATAACTTTGAGTATCGAGAGCCGGACACCCTGGAGGAGGTCCTCGCTTTGCTGGGCGAACTGGGGGAAGAGGCCAAAATCGTGGCGGGCGGCACGGCTTTGGTGATCATGCTGAATCAGCGGCTGCTGGTGCCTTCCCATCTCATCAGTTTGCGCAAGTTGAGGGACATCGACCAGATCGAGTCCTCCGACGGAACGCTTCAGTTGGGGGCCCTGGCCACCCTTCGTGCCGTGGAGACCTCCCCGTTGGTGAAGGAGCAAAGTCCCGTTCTGGCCGAGACCTATGCCCAGGTGGCCACCTTGCGACTCCGGAACATGGCCACCGTGGGAGGAAGCCTGGCTCATGCCGATCCTAACCAGGATCCCCCGGTGACTTTGATGGCACTGGATGCCCGGGTCGGCCTGGCCTCGGCCAATGGAAGCCGGGAGGTGGCGCTGGATGAGTTTTTTATCGACTACTACGAAACAGTGGTCCGCCCCGATGAACTGGTCACCCGTGTGATGGTGCCTCGAGCCGCCCCTCACACGGGAAGCGCTTATCTGAAATTTCTGCCCCGAACCTCCGAAGACTATGCCACCGTCGGCGTGGCCGCCAGGGTGTCCCTGGAGCCCGACTCGGGTGTATGTCAGGATTGCCGTCTGGTTCTGGGAGGTGTGGGAGCCACGCCTTTGCGGGCACGGGACGCCGAAGATCTGCTCAAGGGACAAAAATCGACTCCCGAGTTGCTCGAGGCCGTGGGCGCTGCCGCCCGGCAGCTGACCGACCCGGTCGGCGACTCCCGAGGGTCGGCCCAGTACAAACGTGCCATGACCGGTGTCTTTGTGGGACGAGCCATTGATCAGGCCTGGGAGCGCGCTCTGGCCTGAGAGAATCAGAGCCCATGAACTTTTCTCAAACCTGCTCCATCTCCGCCGGCCGTCAGAAGGTGTGGGACTTTCTGATGGACATGGAGAACGTCAGCCAATGTCTGCCGGGCGTGGAAAGCATGGAAAAGCTGGAAGAGGACCTCTACCAGGGCGTCTACAAGATCAAGGTCGGCCCCATCGCCCTCAAGTTTCAGGGAACCCTCAAGTTCGAGGTGCGGGATGAGCAGCAGTGGCACGCCGAAATGCGCGCCGAGGCCAAGGACCGGCGCCTGGGCGGGGGAGTACGGGCGCTCCTGGAGGTGGATCTGACGGAGCAGGGGCCGGATCAAACAGAAATGAGGGTGAGTCTGGAATCCCACGTGCTGGGCAAGGTGGGGGAGTTCGGACAGCCCGTCATGCGGAAAAAGACCGATGCCATCCTGCAGGAATTTGCCCGTCAGGTGAGTGAAAAACTGGCCGGGGAGTAGGGACCGAAAAGTTGATGAGCCGACTGAGATGGCCTGCCCCGTTGATGGTGATCGGTTTGGCGATGGGGCTTCAGGCCGCTGTCCAGAAGGAGGGCGGTTCCGAGGCGAGCCGGTCTTCCGAGGATCGAGCCGTTGCCTTTTTGATCCGTGAGGTTCCTCTCTGGTTCCAGGAGAATCGCTGTTTTTCCTGCCACAACAACGGCGATGCCGCCAGGGCCCTCTATGAAGCCCACCAACTGTCTTATCCGATACCCGCCCGGGCTCTCGCCGATACCACCGATTGGCTGGGTCGGCCCCTGGATTGGGATGACAACAAGGGTGAGGCTGGCTTCAGCGACAAGAAGCTGGCCCGGATCCAGTTCTCCGCAGCACTGGTGGAGGCCTTTGAAGCCGGTTTTATCGAGGACCGGGAGGTCCTGATCGAGGCGGCCGAGGCGCTGTTGCCTTACCAGCGAGCCAATGGTTCGTGGCCGATCGATCCGGAGAGTGCCCTGGGATCTCCGGTTACCTATGGAGCCCACCTGGCCACCTATATGGCCCGCCGCACCCTTGAATCAGCCGATGCCTCGCGCTTCGAAGCTGAGATCTCCCGGGCCAATAACTGGCTGGTCCAGACTGGAGTACGTACCGTTCCCGATGCTGCCTCGGTGCTGATCGCTCTGGAGGGCCACACGGCGCCGGAAGCCAGGGCGCAACAGGCACACTGCCTTGATTTGGTGAAAAGAATCGGGAATTCAAAGTAGTTAACCAAGAACTTCCCACGAACAAACTTCGAAGTCAAGGCCCCGCGAAATCACGATCGCACAAAAGCACGAATGCACGAAGGAAGGACGCTCCGTCATTCCTTCAGCGCATCGGCCAGCTCCTTCCATGGAGCGATGCGGCCATGTCCGGGGACGATCTGATTCACTCTCCACCCTTCCTTGACCACGGCGTCGTAAAATTCACGGGTGTAGGGGCGCAGAACCGGGTCCCCGGTTTCACCCTGAAGGATGGAGAGCATGTCGCTCTGGAAGATGAGCCCCTCCCGGGGCAGATAAATCGCCAGATAACCATCGGCATGGGCGTTCGGGACATGCAGCAGTTCCACGGTTCGGGTCCCGTCGCTGATGGTTTGACGTTCATCCACCGTCTCAATTTGAGGTTCCAGTCCGGATTCGGCCAGCAGGTCCGGTTTCAAGGTGTGAGGCCGGGTCAGGATCTCCCGGATAATTTCCTCATTGTTGGCATGAGTGACAACGATGGCTCCTTCACCGGCGTAGGTACGGATTCCCCCGGTGTGATCTGCATGATGATGAGTGGTGACTAGGTAGCGAATGGGTTTGTCTCCCACCGTCTCCCGGATCTGACGGATGACTTCCAATGACTGCCTCTCATTGTTGGGCCCTTCGGCCACCAGGATGAACTCGTCGAATTCCACCCACATGTTGTTCATGCTCACGCTTTCGCCTAGGTACACTCCTGGAGCCAGTTCGGTGGGTTCCACCGGGAGGGTATCGGCGCCAAGCAGAGCCTGGGCTCGTTCCCGAATGGAGAGCTCCGTCTCCGGGATCTCGAAGCGCTCTTCCGGAAGGTCCTGGTTGATCGTGATCTCGGTCCACTCCAGCATTCGGGTCACTTCGCCCATCTCCCGGGTGGTCTCGGTGAAGGGGAGCGTCAGTCCTCCCATTTCAAGGTAGTTGGAGAAGCTCCGCTCCTTGTCCAGATCTCCATAGGGGTTGCGCTCTTCGGTGAACTCCAGCTTCGAGATCACATCGGATCCGTGGCCCATGGTGATCTTGTAGAGCGTTCCGTCGATGTATCGTACCTGGGTAATGTGTACCGGTTGTCCGTCGACCTCGGTCGATTCGTAACCCTCAATGCTGCTTTCGCTGCCCAGCGCATGAACCAGGAACTTCACGATGTCCCGGTCCCACTCCTTCTGGTATCCTTCCATCTGCCCGGGCTCCAGCGGCCTGAGGGCTCTTCCCTGAACGTCTCGATATCCTCCCCTGGCGGCATTCGCCACTGTTATGATTTCCCGCTCACCGCTCAGATTTACTTCACGGGGAACGGTGAAATCGATGATCTGGGTGTAAGCGCCGGGTGAACCGATCAGTAGACGTTCTGCGGTCACTCGAGCCTGCCCCAGAGAGTTGGATTGTCGGTTGCCTCGACGGGTGATGTTTTCGATTCCCCTGAGTGTTTCCAGCCCTCCCATCGCCTCGGCGGCGTCTTCCAGCACTTGCCGGCCCTGCTCCTGGGGCGTGGGTGAAGAGCAGTTGAGCTGAAAACTAAGAATGAACGATACGAAAAGCACACCAAAAGTATGGTGAAATTTAAAACCACGGGTTCTCATGATGATTGACCTCCTTTGTTCTTGGACTTGATCCGGCAATTCTATGCCACGAGATCGGAAAGCGAAAGTCGGCCGGCCGCTGGTCTGCGACCAGCGCGTTCCACGTTCCAGGTTCCACGTTCCAACTTGGCACGATCCTGCAGCCTGTCGTAGGGGCGCACGGCGTGCGCCC
>JAPYTY010000022.1 GCA_029942065.1 Acidobacteriota bacterium
GCTTTCCTCCATGGTATCGGTGCCATGGGTGATCACCATTCCATCCAGATCCTCCTGGGAGGCGTAACGGTTGACCGTTTCGGAAATCATCCGGATGTTCTGGAGGGAAATGTGGGCGCTGGGAATGTTGATGAGATCCTGGGCTGAAAGCTCCAGGTCGTCGGGCAGATGCTGAGCCAGACGCTGCTGAAAGTCCTGCCCCTGCAAGGAGGGCACGGGGTGCTCGGAGGTGGCCGTGCGATCCATTGCTATGGTACCACCCGTTGAAAGAATCACGACTTTTCCCATCACTCACTCCTTCGCCCGTTTGATGTATTCTGCGGGCTGAACTTTTCATTGTGACCTACTCCGGCCCCTGATTAACAGTCCGCCGGCCCGGATTATTTCAATTTATATCGGATATTGGATATAGTGTAGGGACAATTTTATTGACGGATCGATTTTATCTCTGTTAGGTTGGGGCGCCGTGAAAACACCAAACTTCAAAATTCTGCCCCTTTTATTGGCCTTACTTGTTATCGTTTCCCTGGGCTTTTTAGCCTATGGCTACCTTCAATCCTCGGTAGAGAGCCAAACAGAGCGAGCCCAGCAACTCGAAGACAGCAACCAAACACAAGAGGCGATGGAAGAGTACCAGAACCTGGTCCAGTACCTTGGGAACCTATCGGTGTTGAGGTCTCGCTTTGACAAGGAGTATTCCTCAGCAATGATTGCCCAGTTGCGACTTCTCTACTCCATGGAAAGGTTCGACGAAGCGATTGAACTGGCGGATATCTGCATTCAAGAAGACATCAGCGATCTGGCGGCCGCCTACTTCTGGAGTGGAAATGCCTTTTTCCAAAAGGGCATCAACGAAGAGGCGATGGAAGATGCGTTTGCCTGGTTTAACCGATCTCAGGACCAGTTCCGCAAGGCACTGGAACAGGATAGTCAGGAGCGATGGAACATCCGCTTCAACTACGAGTTGATCAGGACCGCCTTGGAACAGGCAGAACAGGATCAGGATGATAAACCGGTCAAAGTATTGCGACCCAAAGACCAGATCCAGCAATCCGATACCAAAATAGCAGGATAAGACTTTTGTCCATCGGCGTCTCCAAAGCGCTCAATTCACTTTTTATCGTCATCTGTCTGGGCGTTGTCGCCTTTCTTCTCTGGCTGGTGGTCTACTTCGTGGTACCGGTCACCTTCGGGTTCCCCAGGACACTCAACCTGCTCTTCCTTCTGCCGGTAGCCGCCCTTCTTTTCTGGTTCATTCTCTACTATGTGGAAAGGGTGAGAGACCAGTTCCAGATGGAGAACGTGAAAAGTGTGAGCTCCACTTCAAGTCCTTTCCGCTACGTCCGGCTGACCTTCCTGTTTGTGCTGGGGTGTGGAAGTTTGATCATGGCCGCGGCGGAACCCCAGATTGAAATCACCGGGGAGGAGGACATCTACCGCAAGGTCAATGTGGTCTTTCTTCTGGATACTTCCCTTTCCATGAGAGCTCGGGATATCGCTCCCTCCCGAATGGAAAGAGCTCGACAGGAGATTCAGAACTTCATCCTGCATCGAAATGAAAACATCGGTCAGATTGGACTGGTCAGTTTCGCCGGATCCAGCGTCATTCTCTCCTATCTGACCAGTGACTCTTCCAACATTCTTTTTTACCTGGACTACCTACGTGCCGAGATTGGCACCACTTTCGGCACCGACATCGGAGCGGGTTTCAAAAACGCCCTGTTGCTGCTGGAGAAGGAAAAAGAGGTGGAGGCTTCGCTTGAATCGGAAGATCTCATTTTCATTCTGATCTCCGATGGAGAGGATCAGGGAGAGGCTCTCCGGGAAGGCGTCCAGAAGGCGATCGAACTGGGTGTGCGAACCTACTCTGTGGGCCTGGGAACACAACTCGGCGGCTACATTCCCATAGGTGAGAGAGATGGCCATACCGTTTTTCTCGTCGACGAGGAAGGAAACAGAATCCTGGCCACCTTCGACGAGGGCACTCTGCGGTGGGTGGCCGGCGCCACGGGAGGCCGCTATTATCGATCGGCATCGGGAACGGAACTCTACAAGAACCTCAATGATATTCTCTGGAATGAAAGAAAGGTCATCGGCACCAGAACCGTCTCCGAGACGACTCCCCTCTACTATTGGTTTATCATTTCCGGGTTTGCCTCGCTGGCAGTATTTTTAATTGATTGACCTGGTAGAGGTTACACCCTACAATATCAGTCTTTTCTAGGTAAAAATAAATGAACAAAGACGAAGCCATCAAACTTTTGCGCGGGATCGAATCCGAGATCAACACGATTATCATCGGACAGGAACAGATGGTCCGTCTCCTGCTGGTCGGCCTTTTTACGGAAATCCCCTACTCTTTCAAGAAAGACAAGGAATCCAACGGCCATCGAGGCGGTTGTGCTCATGTCCTGCTCGAAGGAGTGCCGGGCGTGGCCAAAACGCTGGCGGTGGTAGCCATTTCCAGCATGATTCACGCCAAATTCCAGCGCATTCAGCTCACCCCCGACCTGCTCCCTGCAGACATCGTGGGAACGCGCATCTTTGATCCTTCTGCAGGCACGTTCGGAGTGGAACGTGGGCCCATCTTCACCAATATCCTGCTGGCGGATGAGATCAACCGAGCCACGCCCAAGACCCAGAGTGCCTTGCTCGAAGCCATGCAGGAACGCCAGGTCACACTGGGAGAGAACACCTACGCGCTGGATGATCCCTTCTGGGTGCTGGCCACCCAGAATCCGGTGGAACAAGAAGGTGTTTACATCCTGCCTGAAGCCCAGAAGGACCGTTTTTCGATGATGCTGAGAGTCGAGTATCCGGATCACGAGGACGAGTTGAAAATGCTGCGTGCGGATATCGGCAAGATTGAGCTCAAGCCCTTGTTCGAACCCTCAGCCGTGGTCGAAATTCGAGAATTGATCCGGAATACCTATGTGGACGAACGCCTCAGAGAGTACGTGGTGCGGCTGGGACGGGCAACCCGAAATCCCAAGGATTTCGGCCTTGAAAAAATCAGTGAAGCCGTCACCGTCGGAATCTCACCCCGGGCCTATCACCACGTCCTGTCCCTGGCCAAAACGGTGGCATTTTTCCACGAGCGTGACCACGTACTGCCTTCCGATGTGAAGGAAGTTATCCCTCCCGCTCTTCGCCACCGCATCATCCGCAGTGTGCAGGCGGAAGCCGCCCGGCTGTCCACCGACGATATCCTGGCAGACATCCTGGAGCAGGTTCCGATTCCCTGAAGAGCGCTGGCCTTCGACCAGCGCGTTCCACGTTCCACCTTCCAATTCGGCACGATCTTGCAGCCTGTTGTAGGGGCGCACTGAGTGCTCCTTATACAAGCCCTCGAAACAAATTGTCTTGTGGGCGCACGGTCGTGCGCACCTACAAATCCCTCAAGACTTGCAACTAGCAGGCAGTTGGGTTGTAATCGACTGAACCAACAAGGAGGATAAATCGATGATCCAAAGGATGCCCGTCTTCGCTGTGGTCGTTTCATTTCTGTTTTTCGGCCTCGAGCCGGTGAACGCCGAGTGGAACCCACCCGACAAGCTGTCCCGCCAGGAGATCGTGGAGACCTCACAAAAGATCCTGGCGATGCCGGACATCCCCATCCACGCCGAAGAAGAAATCTCACGGATTCGTGTCCTGGAGATGGATTGGGACATCGCAGTCATGGTTTACGAGCCTCAGGACTCTTCCAGAATTCCGGTAGGACCTGACGGGAAAAAGGTGGGCGTTTTCATCATCCACGGTGGAGGAGGAGACCATCGGAGCAAGGACGGTCTGGCTCGTCTGATAGCGGGAAAATTCGGCTTCAAGGTGGCCAGCATGAGCTATCCCGGATATCTGTACCTACTGAATGAGAGCCATGATTGGCCAGGCGAGCCGGTCAATCCGGATGGAACCCTGCGGGTTCCCATGTGGAACAAGGACCAGCCCATCACCCCGGATCAATATGAACACGTTCAGGATACATCCATGATGGACCGGTATGGCACCCTCCAGTTGGCCTGTGCCAAGGAGGGGACCGATTTTTTTGATCGCATGGCCGCTTTTCCGGTCGTCTTTGAAGAAACCGGGAAGTCCCTAATGGGCCAACACCTGCCGGAGGATGAGTACTCCATTTACATTCACGGCCATTCAACGGGAGGGCCCTTCTCTTTCATGCTGACTCAGCGGGTACCCAATATCGTGGGCGTTCTGGGAATGGAGAATTCCCCCTTTGGCTATATCTACTCACAGCTCATTGGCGGGCGCACCTGGAATCTCCCCTTCAACTGTCTCAGTGAGTTCACCTGGCGCATCACCGCCATGTACGCGGGTTCTGAAGCGCTGGACAATGAAGGAGGAGATGCCCTGATGCATCTTCCCAAGTTGATGGAACAGGTTTTGGAAAGCTACCAGAGGGGGACCACGGGCCCCCGTTTCAAAGCGGAATATCCGGTGCACCTCAACGGCGTGGAATCCCTGATCGCAGCCGCCCGGGCCACGGCGGAACGTTTGGATCTGAACTCCGAGGAAACGGCCGAACTGGTTCGCCGATATCGCGGCTATCCTCGCGAACTGAGCGGACCGGGAGTCAAGCCGGTTCCACCGGTCCTTTTCAGCATCGCCCAGAAGAGCAAGGACCACACTTATGAGGGGTACACCCAGATTGTCCTCCCCATGTTCACGGCCATGAATCCGGCACCCAAAGTACATCTGGTCCCCTTTGAGGCGGGCGTCCACAGCTATTCCCGGGCCGAGCCTGACCTTCCCATGGGATTGGCGCCGGCGATGGTCCAGCTGTGGCACGACGCCATCATGGGAGGCTACTATTATTAGGAAGGCACAGCCTTCCTACCGGCGTGCTTCCGTGCTGTGGTGCTGTGGTAGGGCACAGGGACGTGCGTGCTTACGGATGTTCCACTTCCCAATGCAACGGATTTTCCAGGATATATTCACGGACATTCCCGAGATCTTCGTCATTACGGATAATGTGTTCGTGATAATTACGTTGCCAGACAGGTTTTCCAGGAGTCTGGCGCAATCGATTAATCCGCTTCCTACAGCCTGACTTGAAGCCCTTCATCATGGAACCCAATGACCTGTCAGAACAATGTAGGGGCGCACGGCCGTGCGCCCTTACGGTCTGACCGTTTTTATCCGCCTGGCTATCCGGGCAATCATGAAAACCCAAGATTCCGTGTAAATGATTGGGCATGATCACAAATTCATCCAGATCCACCTCTGCCCTCAGACGGGGTGTTCTAAGCCATTCTTCCTCAACGATTCGACCGACCTGACTTAGCTGCATTTCTCCGTTGGTAACTCGACCAAAAAGGTACTGCATCTGGTAGGTGCAAAGGGTGACAAAGTATTCCCCACATTGGGAGTAATCGAATCCCTGGATGCGAACCGATCGTCGATGCTTTTTTGAAGAAATATACAAACGCTTTTACAAGTCCCTTCCGGAGGGCGCACCGCCGTGCGCCCCTACTAGCACTACTACGTTGGTTGCCACAAAAGCGCGAAACTTTTTGAGGATCAGGGTGAGGGCGTTGTAGCGACCGCTCTATGAGCGGCCTTTCCGTCAGGAGACAAGTGCGGGACTTAGTAGGTCTTGAAATATTTCTTGAAACGTTCCCGGCGTTCTTCCTCTTCTTCCCAGGTCATGGGACCCTTCCATCCGGCGATGTCCCAACCGGTTTTAACTCCCGGCTGATTTGGATTGGTGATCTGATGTTCATTCGCCGCCTGAACCATGGGAATCCCGTTGTCGTCGCGCGGGACCGTGTGCTGGGGATAGTTCTGGTAGTAGACGATAAAGACCCGGGCACGAACCAGCCGGTAAATTCCCTGAAGTCGGCGCAGGACTGAATCGGAGAGGTTCACGCCGTCGGCAATCATATTCAGATAGTCGGCGCTCTGGGACTCGGATAATTCAACGAAAGTTTTACCTCCAAAGTGGTCGGCACTTTCCGTGTTGAACAGGGCCAGATCCTGGTCCGAGATGGAGCCCACGCCCTTGAGAATTTCGGCCGTGATGTTGTAAATCTCCAGGTCCTTGTAGCCAGGATCGCCGGGACTGGAGGGAATAAACGTATCTCCCAGCTTGGCCATGACCTGGTGGCGGTCGTAGCCTGAGGGGAGGGTCGATTCCGCAGCCTGGCCTGAGGCGGAACCCACACCGGCCGCCACCCCGGAAACCGCCACTGCCACCGAGCCCACTCCACCCTTTTTGATGAATCCTCTTCGAGAAACCTTTTCTTTTTTGGCCATCGTTTCTTTAACCTCTTGTGTAGTGGTCGGCAATGATTCTTCGTGCCGCAAAGGCGGCAGTCGTACAAACCGGGATACACTTGTGCGCCAGGCTTGCCCTGGGCATCACGCTTCCATCACAGATCAACAAATTCTCCACATCGTGGGATTCAAAATGGGGATTCACCACCGACTCCTTGGGATCGGATCCCGCTCGGCAGGTGCCGGTGGGATGCCCTCCACGGAACGACTTGGGGGTGTCCTGTTCAATGACCTTGGCTCCCATCTTCTGGTGAATTTCCCTCAGGATCTCCGCACCCCAGAGCAGGGTCTTGACGTTGGTAGGATCCGCATAGGGGTAGTCGGTACTTCCGGTGACGACATTGACCTTACCCTTGACCATCGCCGTTAGAATGCTGGAACGAAGACCCCCCACACGACGGGTGGCGGTGCGCATGTAATCCTTGTGGGCCTGGCCAAAGCGGGGGGCAACGCCCCTGAGAGCGGCCGCCTGGGGATAAGTCGGAAAACTCATGAGCGTGTCTCGAATACCCATGACATTGTTTCCGTCGGCCGGAAAATCGGGCCAGAAATAATGACCGTAGTTCCCTGGTCCTCGCTCTCTTTTCACATCAAAATCATACTGAGCCCAGACGGCGACCCCGGGCTGAATCTCCAGGTGGTCTCCGATATTGGAGTTGTGAACCAGAGTCTTGTCACCCAGTTGATCCTTCGGCCCGTATCCGGACCGGCCCAGTAAAATTGGCGTCCCGTAGGTGCCACAGGAAACCAGTACCTTGTCGGCACTCACTTGCCGGATGGTGCCGTCCTGCTGCCGAAAAACCACCCCCCGGACCACGCCCTGTTCCCCCCTCCTCTCGATTTCCACCTTCTCGACTTCAACATCGGGGATGAGTTCCACGCCATTTTTTTCGGCTCTTTCAACATAGCTCAGAACGTTGGGCTTGCAGTCGGTCCGGCAGAAGTTGCCGAGGCCACAAAGGCCACAGTAGATACAATTTTTGCGGCCGGTGGGTACATATCGAGGCTCCACCCCCATCGACTTCAGGGTCTCTGTGAAAAGGTTGTTGCCGTGACTTTTCATCTCGTCGGGAATGTCGCCGATATTGAACTCGCGGACAATCTCCTCAATCGGCTCCTTCCATTTATCCTGGCTCCAATCCACCCCGGTTTCATTCATCCAGTGGGTGTGGTCCATCTCGTAGGGAGAATAGGCATTGTTGCCCCAGTGCATGGTGCTTCCTCCCACCATCTTGCAGGCCTCGGGCCACGGCCACACCCAGCGGCCGCTTTCGTTGTGAGACACGTTGGTGAACATGGCCCGGCGAGCGGGAGCTCCATATCCGGGATTGAGTGCTCCCTTCAAATAGGGACCGGCCTCGAGCATCAGGATCTTCAACGGCTCCCCGTCCCGGGCACGGACTCCGCGCTCGGCCACATGGGCAGCGATGATGGACCCGGCCGTCCCCGCTCCCACGATGATCAGATCGTACCGGTCATTGTCATTTTGCTGTTGCATTTATCCAGTCCTCCATTGAGGCAAGCGTGTAATTCCGGCGGAAAACCCTCGATCCAGAATACAGTTTTGCCACTCAAACGCAAGTAAAAAGAGGCTCTCTTGATCCGGTCCAGTGGCGTCTTCGCTGCTGTTTCGTACAGGCCGGAGGAGGCCGGTTTTAAGTTTGTAAGACCTCGCTCCGAATGAACGACAGCCTGTTTTTGGCTTGGTGGTGTAGCCGAAAGCACTACTGCATTACTGCACTACTGTCCTGCTGGAAATACCCTCCCATGATGGCGTCATACCACATCTTCACCACTGCCGGAGCCATCCCCTGGGGCAGGCCCTCCTCCGGCCGGGTCCAGCCGTGATAGCCGGCATCGAATTGGGTGAGGGTCACCTTGGGAGCGGGTTCCATGGCCGCGAAGGCGGGAAGCACTCTCTGGCTGTAGCCTTCATAGGTATGGTCCTTGCTGTACTTGGCGATACTGTACAGGACGGGAGGAACCGGCTTGACCCCCTCCCCGGACAGCTCCCGCGCATAACCCAGGTACTGGCGAATCAGGCCGTCTGTCTCATCCCTGCCCAGATCCAGGCGCCGTGCGGTTGCCCGGGCCGCTTCGGTCAGGGCTTCGATTCCGTTGAGGTGAACCGGGTACTCGGCCTTGAACTGGGGACTGGTGGTCCCCTTCTCCCAGGTTGCGAAAACCTCCTCCATCAACATGGGTAGCCGCTTGAGAGCTTCCGGTCCTTCGGTCTTCAGGATTTCAGCTCCAGCATACATGGCCCTGAGGCGCCAGGTGAAACCGGTCAGACACTGAAACGGATTCTCCCATTTATAGCCGATGAGCCGTGAGTAGATATAGCCGAAAGGCGAGTTCTCCATCCCCAGGACACCGACGATATTCGGGACTCGCTGGGTGAGCATAAAGGAAAAGGGGCCCCCGGTGGAGGCACCGTGAATGTAGATGGAATATTCCCCTTCCGGCAGATGCCGGCGCATCAGGTCCTTCCCCGCTTCTTCAAAGGCCACCGGCCAGCCGGTTTGGTGCACCGACCCGGAGGCGGGATGTGTGTCGGATGTGAGGCCCAGCAATTCCCGGAGAAATCCCAACTTCGGTTTCATTCTGACCCACAACACCGACGCCAACAGCAACTACAATGCCCTCCAGGTGAGCCTCAGGAAAAGATACAGCGCCGGGCTGCAGTTTTTGGGCTCCTATACCTGGGGACACAGCATCGATGCGGGGTCTCAGCAATGGGGCTCGGAAGGGAGAAACAATCCCCAGAACACCACCAATATCTATGATCGAAAGTTCGACCTCGGGGACTCCATCTTCGACGTCCGGCACAGTTTCTCCTTCAACGCCATCTATGAGCTCCCGTTTGGCAATAATCTGGACGGTGCCGCCCGGCACATTCTGGGGGGATGGGAGATCAACTCGATCCTGGTCCTCTCGGGCGGGAACCCGGCGACCATCATTACCGGATTCAATAAATCACGCTCCGTTGACACCCGCAATCCCGACCGGCCGAACCTGGCAGCAAGCAAGGCCAATAATACCGAGGGAGGCTCTACCGGCTGTGGAAACGTCGCTGCCGGTACCCCACTGGGCACTCCCTCTCTGTGGTTTGCCCCCTGTGCCTTTTCACTGCCCCTGGAGGGAACCCTGGGCAATCTGGGCCGCTCTGCGGTCCGGGGCGATGGAGTCGTCCAGCTGGATTTCGGTATCACCAAAAAGTTTGATGTGACCGAGGGGATCGGAGCGCAGTTCCGGGCCGAGTTCTTCAACATCATCAATACGGCCAACTTCGCTCACCCCAGCGCCTCGCTCTTTACCGGCAGTGGAGGCCGCCGGGGCAACACGGGCCGCATCAGCCGCACCGTGACCACCTCGCGCCAGATTCAGCTGGCACTGAAGTTCACCTTCTAGTCGAAACGGGGGGTGAGCTGCCCTCAGGGCAACCGAGCGGGAAGCGCCTTATGCGCTTCCCGCTTTCTTTTTGTACCCTTCTCCAGGTCTCCCAGATTGTAGCGGCCGCTCACAGAGCGGCCGCGACAACAGAAATTGCCATCGGCTCGAATGGTCAGAGGATCAAAGACTTGATGAATTTGATGCCCTGGTAGATCATGGAGAAAAAGCGGGAGCCCAATGGAAACTACCGAACTCATCACCACCATAAAGGAGATCATCTAATGGCGAAAAATACGTGGTTAATGGCTAGCTGCTTGCTTCTGGTCTTGACAGTCCCTGCCCTCGCTGCGGACTGGAATCCGCCCTCGGAGATCTCCCGTGCGAGGATCCTGGAAGATTCCCAGGCGGTCCTGTCCAGACCCGACATCCCCTTGAGGGTCCGAGAGGAAATTTTTCGAATCCGCGTTCTGGAAATGGACTGGGATATGGGGGCCATGGTCTATGAGCCGGAGGATCCCGCCCTGATCCCGGTGGGACCCGATGGGAAGAAGCTGGGGGCCTTCCTGCTGCATGGAGGATCAGGAGATCATCGCTCCAAGGACGATGTGGCCCGCCTGCTGGCCGGCAAGTTCGGCTTCAAGGTGGTCAGCATGACCTATCCGGGCCGGCTATATCTGCTGGATCCCAGCCGCGACTGGCCGGGAGACACCCTCAACCCGGACGGCACAGCCCGGATGCCCATCTGGAACCAGGACAAATTGATCACCCACGATCAGTACGAAATGGTGGAAGACAAGTCGATGATGGAGCGCTATGGCTCCACCATCCTGGCCTGTGCCAAGGACGACACCGAGTTCTACCATCGAATGGCAGGATGGCCCATGGCCTTCGAGGAGGCCGGCAAGGATCTGATGAGCCGGCACATGCCTGCCGGAGAATTCACCATCTACATGCACGGCCACTCGACCGGCGGTCCCTTCGCCTTCATGCTCACCCAGAGGGTCGAGAACATCGCCGGCATCATCGGGATGGAAAGCTCCCCCTTTGGTTATATCTACGCCCGGCAGGTTAACCAGAGCTGGCATCTTCCCTTTAACTGTTTAAAAATCCGCACCTGGCGGGATGTGGCCCGTTACGCGGGCCCGGAAGCACTGGGGAATGAGGGACCGGACGCCCTGCTGCACCTGCCCATGCTGATGGAGCAGGTCTTCGAGAGCTGGGCCAGGGAAAGCAACACCACTCAACCCCTCTTCAAGGCCGAGTACCCGGTCCATCTCAACGGGGTGGAGGCCCTGGGGTCGGCAGCCCAGGCGGTGGCTCGCCGTCTGGGAATGACGCCCCAGGCAACCGACGATCTGGTGCGCCACTTCAAGAACTACACCCGTGAGCTCTCCGGTGAGGGAAACCGGCCCTTTCCCCCGGCCATTCTGGGCACGGCCCAGACCAGCCGCGACCACACTCAGGAGATCTACCAGAATGTGGTGATGCCCATGTTTGCGGCCATGAAGCCCACCCCCAAGGTGCGCCATGTGAGGTTTGGAGCGGGGGTCCACGGATACAGTCGTCCCGAGCCCGAGCTGCCCATGGGAGTGGCCCCATCCGTGGCCCGACTGTGGTACGAGGCCATCATGGAAGGATACTTCGAACAGTAGACAGGCTGCGCGGACTTCACCACAGAGACACAGGAAGATATTCACCACAAAGGCACAAAGACACAAAGAAGAGCACTGAGTCAGGGCGTTCCGCCCTGACTCAGACTCATGTCACCTCCTTCGGAGCGATGTAAAACCAACCACGGATCCCCTACATCGCCCCTACAGGGCTCCCTCACCGACAATTTCTTCAACCCTGGGGCTCACGCCCCAGGCTATTTCACCCCTTCGGGGTTCGGGAACTTGCTAATTCGAAAAGGGGCTTTCTGGATTCTCGCGGAAGAGAGCCGCTCACAGAGCGGCCGCTACACGATCGTGCCAACGGACCAAGGCAACCGAAAGGACGGATCGGATCCGAAGGCCACGTATTCCGTTCCAATCTGGCACGACCCTGCCAGCCGTGAAACCTGAACCGTGGAATGCGCTGGTCGAAGACCAGCGTAAAAAGGGGCGCACGACCGTGCGCCCCTTTTTGAAACGTGAAACCTGAAACGCACCGGTGTTCGACCCGCGCCCGAGGCGTCTCCCACACTCCGGACACGTGAAACGTGGAACCTGGAACGTGGAACGCGCTGGTCGATGACCAGCGCTCTTTTAGTTGCCGCCTCCCCGCTCAAAATTGTAGCGGAGCTGATAACCGACCGATTCCATTCCCAGTTCCTGAGCAAACTCATCGCGCAGGTAGCGGATCTCTCCACCCATGACGGTCAGCAGCGGGTAGGTATGATCCAGATCTTCCTCCGGCACGGTGAACCAATCCTGGTTCAAGACCAGCAAGTCACCCGATTTGCCCACTTCCAGGGACCCCAGTTCATCTTCCTTCATCAGGTATTCCGAGCCCCAGGCGGTGGCCATCTTGAGTACGGTGTTCCGGTCGACCGCCTGGTCGGCGGCGATGATCAGGCCCTGCTTATTCCTACGGGTAATGAAGGGCGTCATCAGGGAGAACAGGCCATTGCCGACCCCGCCCTCTCCTTCCCAGGCCACCTTGATCCCGTAATCCAGGGCCCTCTTGGTGGGCATGACCCAGCCCTGGTACTTCTCAAAGCCGTATTTTTGAATCCAGGGCAGGCTGCGGCTCAGGGCGGCCGAGCCCATGCCCAGGATCATTCCCAGGTTCTTGATGCGGGGAAGCTGATCGGGTCGCGGATAGAGGCCGCCGTGGTCCATGCTCAACCGCAGCGACCGGATATGTTCCAGTGTGATCTCGGGACTCCGTTCCATGGCCTCCTCGATGGCGTCCATGTAGTGATCGGCCGACAGATCTCCGTAATTGTGACCGGCCACCACCCGGGACCCGTTGGACAGGGCCGTCACGATGGTCTGGTAATTCTTGGTATCCTTCGCATACCGGCACCACTCATAGTAGTCTTCTTTTTTGCCTTCGGCGGCCAGATCTTCCATGTCAACCATGGTGCTGCAAAACAGAGGAGGGCCATGATCGATCATGCCCAGACCAATGGCCTGAAACCACATATACTCATTGCCCAGCTGAAAGAGATCTCCCATCCTCCGGTAGAATCCCTCGGCGTCCCGATTCATGACAAACCCAGTGTAGTGGGTGAAGCCGAAGCGAATCGGCAATCGCTCTTCCCGAAACAGCTTCATGTAGGCGTCCAGGTTCTGGATGCCCATGATATGGGAAGAGTAGGTGGTGATGCCCGCCGCCGAGTTCTCCTGTAATCCGGCGTAGAGGATTTCCTTTAGCTGATCGGTCTTGTCGGCAAAGTAGCCGTCCACCACCACTTCCCTGCGGTACTCCACGCCAAGATCGGCAAAACCTGCTTCGGTCCAGCCCTCGGGGTAGTCCTCGGTCTTGCCGCCGTACATCTTCTCCAGCTGATTCATGGCCGCGGTGTTGATGATGTAAGCGGGATGAGCAGCCAGAAGAACGGGCTTCTCGAGACCCGTGATCTCATCAATCTCCTGAGCGGTCATGTCCGCCTCCCTGAGAAAGTCATAGCCCTCTCCCCCTCCGGTTCCGAAGGCCGGATTGGGCAGGTAAAAGAAACTCCACTGGCCGGGCTTGATGTTTCCCATCCGTTCCCTCATCAGAACTTCTACGTTCCTGCGGATCTCGGCCCGGTTCTGTCCCTGGACCCGGAAGACCTTCACGGCCGCGGTGGTGGGATTGGCATCCACCCACTTGTTCATGGCGTTGTCGTGGATATGGGTGTGAACATTGATCACACCGGGAATGAGGGTTCTTTCTTTGGCGTCAATACGGACGGTATCGGGTCCCGCGTAGCGCAGAACTTCCTGATCCGTCCCCAGCTTGAATATCTTCTTGTCCCGAACCGCAATGGCCCGGTAAGTACTGCCTACGTTCGAGTTGATGTCATAGTCATCCATCGAGATGATCTTGGCGTTGTACACTATGAGGTCGGGATAGACGATCAGATCCGAGGGGACTTCCTGAGCCTGAACCATGCCGGGCACGAACGCCGCCAACACGAGGGCTAAAATCGTCATTCCGCTGAAGTTTGTTTTACCCATTTTTTTCTCCTTTAAATTGAGGGGGTGTTCGGTAAAATTAGTCATTTTGAGCCGCTTTGTCAAGAACGCTTCTGGAGCCACGACTCCGGCCTGAAATCCTTCCCTACCTCCCCTTCCCCATTAACCACCAGGATCAAGCAAGTCTTGCGTTGACGGGACGATTTCCTGTCTGCTATTTTAGGCCATGCATCCGGGCTGACAAGCATCGGTTGATGCCCATTATTTGGTGACTCTGTTGAACTGTTCCATCAACAAAATGAGCAAAAAATGATCCCAGCCGACATCGAAGAGAACCTGTATTACATCGAACTCTTCACCAAGAAGCAGATTCGGAACCCCCTGGTGGGGAACCATGTCAGTCTGCTCAAGGGACATGGCTACGATTTCTGGGATCATAAGAAATACCAGCACGGAGACGACACCCGCAAAATCGATTGGAACGCCACCGCCAGGATGGGCTATACCCTGATCAAAAATACCCATGAGGAGAAGGACATCGACATCTTTGTCGCGGCGGATCTATCCAACTCGATGAACTTCGTCACCGGAGTGCACTCCAAGCGGGAACTGCTGCTCTACATCACCGCCGTGCTGGCCTACTCGGCTCTTTCCGATCACATGCGCATTGGTTTTCTGGGATTTACCGATGAGGTGGTGATTGAAATCCCGCCCAAGAAAGGAAGGGCTCACCTGTGGACGATGCTCAACCAGGTGTGGGACTTCAAGCCCCCTCGGCACAAGGAGACTCTGGTCCTCCCGGCCCTGGGAAAACTGCGCCAGCGGTTGAGTCGAATGAGCATTGTTTTCCTCATTTCAGACTTTTTTTTAAAGTAAAACATGTTCGACGAATTTACTTTCAAGCAAATTGTTTCCAAAAACGACCTTATTCCGGTTATCCTAAGAGATCCTTTTGAGA
>JAPYTY010000023.1 GCA_029942065.1 Acidobacteriota bacterium
GCTCTGTCAGAAGCGGATATCGCTCCAGCAGCTGATCCCGGACGGCCTCGGGGAAGGACCCGGGTTCAGGCGGGGAGGTCTTTCTGACGGTTCGAGCCTCTTGCTGAAGTTCCATCAGGCGGCTGTAGCCGACCTGAAAGAAGGACTGCAAGTAGAAGTGCTCGAGGCCCTCAACGGCCTTTGCAAGGTTGCCCTCCGACCAGCAGTCAAGCCCCAGGTTGATCCCGGTGATGGCCTTTCGAATCGTGGTCTTGATCTCGGCCGGATCGGTCGGCGAGGCGGAGTCAGCCGAAATCACCTTGTTGCAGACAAAAAACAGCTCCTCCACCAGGGTCTGAGACTGTTGCGGCTCGGTGATCCGGGCCAGCGCCTCGCACAGGAGCAGCGAATCTTCCAACCGGTCCGTCAGGCGGGCGGGAAGGGTGCTCACCTCCCGGATACCTTCCGGTTTCTTCCGGGGCAAGGGTTCACCCGGCGGTAGACGGGTATATAGACTGGCGGCTTCGAAGTAGTCCTGAAAACCCATGTCTTCGACCCGCCTCCTCCGATTCTGGTAGGCGCTCTCTTCAATCTCGATGGCAGTGCGGGCCCGGCAGGATTCGATCAGGATGGCGGCGTACTCGGCATCCAGCTGGTAAAGGCGCACGATCAGGGCCCGAAGGAGGCGGGCCTCCTCCGGATTGTGGGGCAGGGTGATCAGGTAGTCCCTGTTCGGGGTTTCCATCCATTCCCCTTCGGGTGGCTCGACTTCGTATTGATCTTCATCGATCTTTCCATAAATCTCGACGTTCCTTTTGAAAAGGAGCTCCCACAGCTCCGGATCGGTTCCCCGGAGCAGCTTGCTGGCCACCGGATCCTCGGCCTGAGTGATATGCCTTTCCATTTCCAGGAAGGCGCCAGTGCTCATTTCGTCCCGGGACCACAGGTGAAGATCGAGAATTCCGGTCCATTGTTGCTCCGTGATGTGGGGCAAGAGCTCCATGATCTTCTGATCCTCCAGCTCCTTGATTCCAAAAAAAAGGTGGGGAGCCGACAAACGGCGGATTCTTCCTCTCAGATCCGCGCTCGACAACATCTCTTCCAGATCGACCGGCGCGTACACCGATTGATAAATCATTTCCTCCGGAGTTTGGTTGGTCAGTCCCTCTTTCTTCATCGCCTCAGTCCGTATTATGCACCATCCGGGCTCCCTTGCTTTGCTCCGAGAGTGCGTCGGCCTCTCGGATGGGGTCAGGCAATCGAAAGCGCGGGGTTACCGCCAGGGTCCAGCGCACACAATCGCTTACAGGGAGGCCGTATCCCACCGATACGAAAATGGGCTTGACTCCCTTGCGGGTGCGCAAGACCTGGCCGATCATCTCCCCCTGGTGGATCAGCCGGGTCGAAGACCCGCGCCTCTGACCGGGTTCCCGGAACTCACCGCAAAGAAGCGATTTCCCGATGCCAATGGTGGGATGTTCGAGCCACAGTCCCAGATGCGATGCGATCCCGAAGCGGCGGGGGTGGGCCTGCCCATGTCCGTCGACAAAAATAAGATCGGGAAGAGAGGAGAGTTTTTCGATAGCCTTCAGGATAACCGGAATCTCCCGAAAGCTCAGCAGTCCCGGAATATAAGGGAAGGGCATCTCCGATCTGGCCACCGCCGACTCCACCGTCTCCAGTCCGTCATAGGTGAGGACGACGACCGAGGCGATGGATTGATTCTCCCGGGGAAGGTACCCTACGTCCACGCCGGCAACCAGGCGCGGGCGCTTGAAGGGGACATCCGTTTGGATGCGATTTTTAAGCTCCTTCTGAAGTTGTACTGCTTCCTTGGGAGTCAGATTCCAGGAGTGCATTGATTTAGCCCGCAATCCAAAGACTACTGGAAGATACTCTTGGGCATGTGCATGCTAACCAGAACATTGGGAAGATCCACCACTTCGGCGATCTTGAGATCGCCGGCCAGCGAGCAAAGAGAGTAGGCTTCCGTCGGCTCCATGTGATGCTCATCCACCAGGTAGTCGATCATGAAGCGGGTCGCCTTGCGGGCGGCTTCATCGATGGTGGGGGCAAAGGCGGTCACGGCGTAAAATTCATCCGTCTCATACTGCGGTTCGGAGATCTTTCTGCCTCCCTTGATCACGTCCAGCTGGTAGACGATGCGCATGGGGGCTTCGATGGCGATTCCCGAGACCTCGCCATCTCCCTGGGCGGCGTGAGTGTCTCCAATCGAGAAGAGCGCTCCTTCCACCAGGATGGGAAAGTAGACCACCGTTCCCTCGGTCATATGCTTGTCGTCCATATTGCCGCCGTTTTCCCTGGGGGGACGGGTCCGGAGCATCTCTTCGGTGGCCGGAGCCACCCCCATCACCCCGGGAAAGGGCTTGATGGGGATGGAGATATTGTCGGAAAAGCGAGTCGTCGTGGCGCCCTCGTCGATCTGAAAGGTCTTCAACAGGGGTTCTGTAGCGCCGTCGGGAAGGAATCCGCCTCCCGGACGCGCTCCTGTCCAGCCCCATCCCAGAGGCTCGATTTCATGCAGGGTGACGGCCAGAACGTCGCCCACTTCCGCGCCCTCGACATAGACGGGACCGGTCAGGGGATGCACCCTGGAGCCGTCCATCTTGAGAAAGTCCTCGACCGTCGAGGTGGCCGAAATCTGCTCGTCGGAGGCCTCCTTGGTTTCCACCTCGACGACGGCTCCTGAAGGGACCGTCAAAACCGGGGGAATGGTACTGCTCCATCGATTGTGACCCTGATCCTTGGTCAAAAAGTATTCGGCCTGAGGTCCGGAGGGTTCCTCCGGAACTTCCACTGTTGGGGGCTCAGGAGCGGAGCAGCCCAGAAGGGTCACAGACCCGATAACGAGCCAACAAATCAGCTGAAGTCTAGAGTAATTCATAGGTGATCTCCCATTTCGTTTTTTCGTTCTTTCGCCTCTGCCTGAAATTCGTGCCGTCGCCTTCCTTGTGCTTTCTTACATCACAGACTGCAGAGTGACGGAGTCAGCTCTCACCAAAGAACGAAAAAACAAAAAACGAACGATCGAAAGAACGAGCGCGCTTGGCGCGCTCACCAGCCGGCTGCCGCAGCTTCAAGCTCTACCTGGGCTCCAGTGGGCTCCATTCCGGTCTCCCGCCCCAGTGAAGGAACCAGATGGACGATCTTGCCTCCGACCACTGTCATCAGGACGCGGAGGTCCTCGATCTCGTTTTCCGGAACCGTCAGGTAGTCCCGATCCAGGACGATGAAGTCGGCCCATTTGTTGACCTCCAGCGATCCCAGGACGTCTTCCTTGGCCAGGTAGTAGGCCCCCCAGGTGGTGGCTGTTTTCAATGCCAGTTCCCGGCTGATCCTCTGGCTCTGGCCGTAGACCTTCCCATCCCATGCCTCTCGGGTAATGAACCTGGCCAGGGCCCAGAAGACGGTTAAATTGGTGCTCTCCAGTCCCCGGTCCACTTCGAAGCCGCTCATGATCTGGGCGTCGGCCAGTGCTTTTTTGGGCACCACCCAATCGAGCGCTTTTTCACCATAAACCTTCAGCACGCCCGGAGAAGATTGATAGATTTCGAAGCTGTTGCTGCCCGGGATCATTCCCAGTTCCTTGATGCGGTCCAGCTGATCGGGACGGAGAAACGGAATGTGATCAAAGGTGTGCCTTCGGGCTCGAATCTGCTCCCGGGTGAAGCCGGCCTCCCGGCTTGCCTGCTCAACGATGTCCATCAGATGGTCGATGTCTCGATCGGCGGTGAAGTGAGCGGTGACGAAGCGGCCGCCCCTTTTGATGAACTTGTAAACCAGCTGGTAGGCGTCGCTTCCCGGCGGGAGTCCGCAAGTGGGCTGGGTGATCAGGAATTCGGTGTTGGGTTCCAGGACGGTACAGCCCAGACCGGTTGCCAGGAATGCTCCGCCGTTCCAAAAATAGTCGTTTCCCGAGCCTTCCATCTGGATCAGCGTACTGAGCAGGTAATCGTCGTTGACAAACAGCTGGTTGCGCCAGTTCCAGGTCCACAGGTTTCGCATCTCCATCTGGCCGCTTTGTGAGAGTTCGTGAAATACCCGGATGTTGGTCGGAGAATAGGCGGCCGATGCGAAGGAGATCATGCCGTAGCCTGCCCACCAGTTGAGGCCCAGACGCGACATCTCTTTCAATTCTTCATAGTGGTCGCGCATGACCACATCGGTGAAAACCCAGCGAATGGGATCGGCCCCGCCGATGCCATTCTCATGATTGATCTGACTGGTGATATCCTCGGGGAAAACCTTGGCGATTTCCTCCAGGCCCTTGGTGTTCAGGAGCAGCTGGGTGAAGGTGTCCCGTAAAAGGACAGGATTTTCAGGTGCCATGATGTCGAGATCCGATTTGGCAATCATGGACGGTCTTCCGATACCCGCTCCGAAAAGCGCCACCGGGTACTGCCCCGGTACCCCGCCCAGCCCGGCGTTGCCTCTTGAGCTGTACTGATAGTTTTCGCCCAGGGTTAAAACGATGTAGATCCACTGCCCGGGCCGGGCCTTGCCGACGGCCTCCCGGACCACCCCGGGATAGGCTTGCAGCTGCTCCTCGGGACTTCCGTTGATCACCCGGATGACCACCTTGTCGTCGCTTACGACGTCCTTGAGAATGTAGGGGTTGACCAGCGTCCAGTCGTAGGGATGTTCGTGAACTCCGATCAGCCCGGGCAGAACCGTTCGACCGTTTAGATCCACCATCCGGGTATCGGGTCCTCGTTGCGCCTGTACCTGGGCGGTGCTTCCGACCGAGACGATGATGCCGTCTCTGACGGCCATCGCCTCGGCAATCGTGCCGGTGCTGGAAGCGAAGCCTTCGTCATCGACCGTCACGATCTTGGCGTTGAAGACGATCAGGTCGGATGCTTGCTGTCCCTGGGCGGTCAAACCTCCCAGCAAAAGGATCCCCGCCATCGCAGTTATCAATTCAAACCGTCGTTTAACCATGGTTTATTTCCCTCTTTTAATCGTTAAGCAATCCCGAATTTCTATCAGAATCTGCGGAAAGAATCCAGAAATTAGAAGCATAGGGATGCACCACGAAGACCCGGGAAGAATTTCACCACAGAGACACAGAGTAGATTTTCACCACCAAGGCACCAAGACACAAAGAAAAAAACTGAGTCAGGGCGAGACGCCCTGACTCAGATCCTGTCGTTCCTTCGGAGCGAGGCCGGAGAAGTGAATGTAGGGGCGCACTCAGTGCGCCCGCAGCAAGGTCGCGCGGACTTCACCTCTCCGGAGCCCCGAAGGGGCGGCATAGAACAGCCTGGGGCGTAAGCCCCAGGCTGTTTAGGTCAGCAAAAGAAAGAGCCCTGTAGGGGCGATGTCAGGTCCTTTGATGGTTTTTTCACATCGCCCTTACAGGGCTCCTTCGCTTACAACACTTTCATTCCTGGGGCTCACGCCCCAGGCTATTTCACATCACCCCTTCGGGGTTCTAGTCCCCGCACCAATGCACACAATACTCTCCAAAATTCCGGCCACGTGAAACGCGCTGGTCTTCGACCAGCGCGTCAGCTGTGCGCTTCTTCGTACGCCCGGATTTTTTCTTCGTGCGCGAGGGTAAGGTCGATGTCATCCAGGCCTTTGAGCAGGCAGTCCCGGCGAAAGGGATCGACTTCAAAGGAGTATTCCAGCCCCGCCTCGTCGCTGATCGACTGGGACTTGAGATCAACCGTGAGTTGGTAGCCGTCCTGAGCCTCGACCAGCTGGAAAAGCGCGTCGACCTGCTCGACGGGAAGGGTGACGGGAAGCATGCCGTTCTTGAAACAGTTGTTGTAGAAGATATCGGCGAAAGAAGGAGCCACGATGGAGCTGAAACCGTAGTCGGAAAGCGACCATGCGGCATGTTCCCGGGAGGAGCCGCAGCCGAAGTTTTCACGGGTCAAAAGGATTTTTGCTCCCTCGAACCGCGGCGCGTTGAGTTCGAGCTCAGGGTTGGGGGAGCCGTCTTCGTTGAATCGCCAGTCGAAGAAAAGGAACGGGCCGTAACCCGTTCTCTCGATCCTTTTCAGGAACTGCTTGGGGATGATCTGGTCGGTGTCGACGTTGATCCGGTCCAGTGCAGCGACAATGCCCGTGACTTTAGTGAATGCTTTCATCAGTTCTGTGCCTCAGCTACTAAAGACTGGTCCACTCCCGGATGTCAGTGAAATGGCCTTCCACGGCTGCCGCTGCGGCCATCGCCGGACTGACCAGATGGGTGCGTCCCCCTCGTCCCTGTCGTCCTTCGAAATTTCGATTGGAGGTGGAGGCGCAATGCTGTCCCGGTTCCAGGGTGTCGGGATTCATTCCCAGGCACATACTGCATCCGGATTCTCTCCAATCAAATCCCGCTTCCTTGAAGATGGTGTCCAGGCCCTCTTTTTCAGCCTGTACCTTCACGTTCTGGGAACCTGGCACAACCATGGCTTGAATGCTTTCGGCCACCTTTCTTCCCTGGACAACGCGGGCGGCTTCTCTCAGGTCTTCGATCCTTGAGTTGGTGCACGAGCCTATAAAGACACGGTCGAGCTGGATTTCCTGTATCGGGGTGCCGGCCTCCAAGTCCATGTAATTCAGGGCGGCCTGGGTTGCCTTGCGGCTATTCTCATCGGCCAGGGAATCAGGGTCGGGCACGGTTCCGGTCACATCGGTGACCATTCCCGGGTTGGTTCCCCAGCTCACCTGAGGGGCGAGAGATCCTACATCCAGTTCCAGTTCCCGGTCAAAAGCGGCTCCCGGATCGGTGGGCAGGGTTCTCCAGTCTTCCACCGCCTCCTGGAAGTCCTTCCCTTGAGGAACTTTCGGGCGATCCTCCAGATAGACGTAGGTGGCCTCGTCCGGCGCGATCATTCCGGCCCGGGCTCCGGCTTCAATAGACATGTTGCACACCGTCATGCGCTCCTCCATGGAGAAGCTGCTGATGGTGTCGCCCGTATATTCGATGACCGAGCCGGTTCCTCCTCCCGTCCCGATGGTCCGGATGATGAACAGGATGACGTCCTTGGCCGTCACCCCCGGAGGAAGCTGGCCCTGGATCCGAATCTGGAAAGTTCTGGGTTTGGATTGAAGCAGGCATTGGGTGGCCAGGACATGCTCCACTTCGCTGGTGCCGATGCCAAAAGCCAGGGTGCCGAATGCGCCGTGGGTTGAGGTGTGGCTGTCTCCGCAAACCATCGTCATGCCGGGCTGAGTGATTCCCTGCTCGGGTCCGATCACGTGAACGATTCCCTGATTGGGACTGTTCAGACCATAGAGCGGGATCTCGAATTCCTGGCAGTTGTGTTCCAGTGTCTCGATCTGTTTGAGGGCGATCATATCGGTGATGGGAAGCGATCGGTCCCAGGTGGGGACGTTGTGATCGGCTGTGGCGTAGGTGAGATCGGATCGCCGGACCTTTCGACCGGCCAGTCGCAAACCCTCGAAGGCCTGAGCCGAGGTCACCTCGTGCACCAGGTGGCAGTCGATATACAGAAGGGCCGGCTGGCCCTTCTCTTCATGAACGACGTGCCGATTCCAGATTTTCTCGAACAGCGTTTTAGCCATCTTGGTGCCTCAACTCAGTCTGAAACAATCCGGGCTTCAGGAGCCGGTTGCCTTGTGCTGGACTTTCCCCTTTTTCGGGGAAGCGGCCTCGGATTCATTTTCCACCTCACCCTTTTTCTCGTAGAAAGCTTTGTTGACGGCGTTCAGATAAGCCCGAGCACTGGCATCGATCACGTCAACGCTGGCAGCCTTGCCCGAATAGCTGCGGTTGTTGAAGCGGACGTGAATGAAGACTTCACCCAGAGCATCCTTGCCTCGCGAGACCGAGTTGACGGAATAATTCAGCAGCCGTCCCCGCATGCCCGTGATTTGATCAACGGCCTTGTAGATGGCGTCGACAGGTCCGTCGCCGAAGGCCGATTCAACAAATAACTCCTCGCCCTTCTCCAGTCTGACCACCGCCGAGGACATTTCCTGGTTGCCTCCGGAGGCCTGGACATAATTGACCTTGTAAGTGTCGGGGATGGTCTTGATCCCATCCTGGATGATGGCAATCAAGTCCTCGTCGTAAATTTCCTTTTTCTGGTCGGCCAGCTTGGTGAAGAAGAAGTAGGCTCTCTCGAGTTCTTCTTTATCCAGCTGGTATCCCAGTTCTTCGAATTTTTTACTCAAGGCGTGTCGCCCGCTATGTTTGCCCATCACCAGGGTGCTGCTGATGATTCCCACCGACTGGGGAGTCATGATCTCGTAGGTGAGTGCATTTTTCAGGACTCCATCCTGGTGAATTCCCGCTTCATGGGCGAAGGCGTTCTTCCCGACGATGGCCTTGTTGGACTGGACGGAGGATCCGGTCAGATTACTCAGAAGCCGGCTGGAGCGGTAAATCTCCTCCGGGTTGACGTCCGTGTGGTAGGCCAGCCGGTCCTTTCGGGTATGCATCGTCATCACGATCTCTTCTAAAGAGGCATTGCCGGCACGCTCACCGATGCCATTGACGGTACATTCAACTTGCCGGCATCCGTTCTCCACGGCCACCAGCGAGTTGGCTACCGCCAAACCCAGATCATCGTGACAGTGACAGCTGAAGACGGCCTGGTCCCGGTTGGCGATCTTGGAAAGCAGTTTTTCAATGAAGGGTCCGTACTCCTGGGGTACGGTGTAGCCCACCGTATCCGGAATATTGATGGTGGTGGCCCCGTTTTCGATGGCGGCCTCGAAGATCTCGGCCAGATAATCGATATCGCTTCGGGTGGCATCCTCGGCTGAGAACTCCACATCCGAGCACAGGTCGCGAGCCGTCTTGACCGCTTCGATCGCCAGTTCCAGGGCCTCGGAGCGGGACTTGCGCAGCTTGAACTCGAGATGGATGTCCGAAGTGGCGATAAAGGTATGAATACGAGGTTTCTGGGCCATCTTAATGGCCTCCCATGCCCTCATGATGTCGGCTCGATTGGTCCGTGCCAGAGCGGCGATGGTGGGTTGTCGAACCTCGGTTGCTATGGCCTGAACGGCTTCGAAATCTCCATCGGAAGCAATGGGGAAACCCGCTTCAATAATATCCACATTAAGGCGCTCGAGTTGGTGCGCCATGGCCAGCTTTTCCTGGAGGTTCATGGAACATCCCGGCGATTGTTCTCCGTCTCTCAAACTGGTGTCAAAGATGAAAACTTTCTCAGACATAAATTCTCCACTGGGGCGACAAAACCCGCATTTCAGTCTACCAAATGCATAGATGTACTTCTACGCTCCAACGATTCGGAAAAAGACAAAAAATTGGAGCCAGGAGACAGAAGACAGGAGTCAGCGTCCGGAGTGTGGGAGGCGCCTCAGTGCGCCGATTCCGGAGAGTCGGGCTAATTAGCGGCCGCTACAACGGTCGTGCGCCCTTGATGTGTTGGCCAGGATTGAAGAGTTACGACAAAGAAAAGAATTTTCTTTTCTGTGTCTTTGTGTCTCTGTGGTGAAAATCTCTTCTCTGGGCCTTTGTTGTGAGGCCCCGTCCGCACATCTATATTTATACATGAATACTTGACTATTTCCGTATAATATGCATAAATATGCAGCTAGGAGACTGGAAATATGCAGGTCAAAGTGTTGTTGGATCCCACTTCTGAAGCCGATGCCGGGGGCGTGGCTCCGGATTTGATCGCCTCGGTCACCTTTCGGGTTCCCCTGACGGGATTACTGAAGGTGACCCAGGAGACCAAGGGAAAGCAGGGAGACGTGGTTCTGGTGCGGATCAAGACGGTGAACCGGAAGTACTCGTTGCTGGAGACGCGCGACGGAGAAGAGTTGCCGTTGAATGATGGTGACCTGGTCCTGGGTGCCCTGGGCACCCGTAAGGCTCTGCAGGGATTCTCCGGGGGGCCCCCTTCAGAAATGAAGCCGGGGATGGAACTTTTTTTGCTCAACCGGGGGGGCGTTATTGGAGAATGTACGGCCTTTCATCGGGACCTGGGTTGGCCGACTCAGGTGGAGTACCTGGGAACGGTTTCCCATAATGGCCGCCCGGCCAACCTGGCGGATTTTGCACTGCCCCTGGTGGATGAACCCGACTCCTCGGTCCCGGTGGTTCTGGTGGTGGGCACCTGCATGAACGCCGGGAAGACCACCGTCTGCAAGGAACTCGTCAAGCTGTTTGCGCAAAAGGGATTTTCGGTCAATGCCGGGAAAGTGGCCGGGGTGGGCTGCCTGAGAGATCCCATCGTCATGAAAGAAAGTGGCGCCGGACACACCTTGAGCTTTCAGGACTTCGGTATCCCTTCAACGGCCCATGTGGAATCGGTGGCGCCTATTGCCCGTTCGATGGTGCACTACCTGTCCGAGTCAAAGCCCGACTTCATCATCGTGGAAATGGGGGATGGGGTTCTGGGAGGCTATCAGGGAGCGTCCCTGTTCGACGATTCGGAGTTCATGTCCAGCTGCGTCTCGATGATCATGTGTGCCAACGACTTGATGGGTGCCTGGGGAGGCCTGCAGTGGCTCTCGCAAAAAAATCTCCGCAAGTACCCCATTCTCATCGCAGGAACCGTCACCGACAGTGCGGAAGGGATCCGCTATGTGGAAGACAACTGGGACCTTCCTGCCGGCAATGCCTATGACGGGGCGGGTAAGATCTGTACCTTTGTTCTGGAATCTCTCATGCCATGGCTAAAATCGGAATAGCCGGCGGTTCAGGCTATGGCGGAATGGAACTGGTTCAGATTCTCCTGGGTCACCCCCGGGCAGAACTGATCTGGATCTCCTCCGAACAACATGCCGGCAGGAAAGTCGGCCAGGTCTATCCCCACCTGCAAGGGCTGATGGAGCTGAATTTTTCCCCCCTGGAGGAGCTTTCCTCTGTAGATCTTGATGTCCTCTTTTTAGCATTGCCCCACGGCCAGGCCATGAAGATCGTCCCTGGGTTGCCTGAGGACCTGGTGGTGATCGACCTGAGCGGTGATTTTCGTATCGCCGACCCCGAAGTCTTTGAAAAGTTTTATCACTTTCCCCTGGAATCTCCCCAGCAGCAGCAGAAGTTCGTCTATGGGTTGACCGAACTGAATCGCGAAAAGATTCGCGGCGCCCGGCGAATCGCCAATCCCGGTTGTTTTGCCAGCGCCACCCTGCTGGCACTGCATCCCCTTTTCGAGGAAGGGTGGATCGAGGGACCCGTATTGGTGGATACCAAAACGGGCTCTTCCGGAGCGGGCCGTTTTCCCGGGGCCACCACCCATCATCCCTGGCGAGCCAACAGTCTGTTTCCCTATAAGCCTTTCTCCCACCAGCATCTGCCGGAGATCACCCAGGCTCTGGGCAATCCGGATCACCCCGTGATCTTTCAGACCTACTCGGCTCCCTTCGTGCGAGGGATCTTTGCCAGCCACTACATGCAGCTGAACCAGGAGGCGACGGCCGAGGATCTGGCCCGGCTCTATCAGGATCGCTATGGATCCGATTTTTTCATTCGCTGGGTCCCGGATTGCCCGAATGTCAATTCGGTGCGTCACTCCAATTTTGTGGACATCGGGGCCGCCGCTGAAAACGGATTTCTCATCGTGTGGTCGGTCCTTGACAATCTGCAAAAGGGTGCCGCCGGGCAGGCCGTGCAGAACATGAACTTGATGTGTGATTTTCCGGAGGAAGCGGGCCTGGAGAGTGCGCCGGTGCTGCCGTAAGACCGTGGCTTCGCCACGGTTTCGTTTTTTCGTTCTTTCGTTCTTTCGTTTTAAGGAACCAACGAATACACGAATAAACGAACCAACGAAAGAACGAAAAAACGACCATGAGCGACAAACTGAAAGAACAGGAAGACCGGTACCAGCTAAACACCTATGCCAAGTTCCCCTTTTTCATTGACAGGGGCGAGGGGTGCTACGTGTTTGATGAGAAGGGAACCAGGTACCTGGACCTGTACGGAGCACATGCCGTGGCTTCAACCGGTCACTGTCATCCCCATGTAGTCGAGGCGATTCAGAAACAGGCGGCGCAGCTCATCTTTTACTCCAACGTCTCCTACAACTCCGCTCGCGCCCGAGCGGTGGCCAAACTGATAAAGCTGGCGGGTCCACCCTACTATCAGGTCTTCCTGGTGAATTCAGGCGGCGAAGCCAACGAGAACGTCCTCAAGCTGGCACGGGTCGCCACCGGGCGTGGTGAAGTGATTTCCCTGGAGGGATCCTTTCACGGCCGCAGCTACGGTGCCCTGTCGGCCACGGGAATCTCCAGGTACCGCGAGTATCTGAACACCCCGGTGCCGATGCATCGGGTGGTGTCTCAGGAAGAGGTGGTCCAGAACATCTCCGAGGACACGGCCGCCGTCTTGATCGAGCCCATTCAAAGCATGGGTGGGGTCCAGGAGATCGGGTCCGATCGCCTGAAGGAAATCCAGGCGGCCTGCCAGGCTCACGGTGCGCTGTTGATCTTTGATGAGATCCAGACGGGAGTGGCCCGAACCGGATCGTTCCTCTACTCCGGGCATGACGGCATCTATCCGGACCTGGTGAGCCTGGCCAAGGGAATCGCCTCGGGGTTTCCGGCAGGTGCTGTCCTGGTGACCGAGCAACTGGCGGCGGGCGTCCAGAAGGGGGATCTGGGAAGCACCTTCGGAGGCGGTCCGCTCTCCTGTGCCGCCATGGAGGCCACCCTGGAGGTCATCGAGAGCGAAAACCTGATTGAAAACGCAGCCCGCATGGGCCGCTATTTCAGAGAAAAACTGATGGAGATTCCGATCGTCCAGGAAGTGCTGGGCAGGGGGCTGCTGGTGGGCGTGAGATTGGCTGAAGGCATGACCGCCAAGGAGCTCCAGGGTGTCCTCCTGAAGCAACACATTCTGGCCGGTTCTTCCCTGGATCCCCAGGTGCTTCGGATGATGCCTCCATTGACGATCACCACCCGGGAGGTCGACCTTCTGGTAGAGGCCGTGAAAGCGGCATGATTCTGGTCGTCAAGCTGGGCGGATCGGTCCTGGGTGAGGCCGAGCTGCGCCGGCAACTCTGTCATCAGATTGCCCGGCTGGGACAGGATAAGCATGAGCTGGTGGTGGTTCACGGGGGTGGGCAACAGTTGACCGATCTTTCCCAGCGTCTGGGTGATCCCATTATCCGGCACCAGGGGCGCCGGGTCACGGACGAGGCCACCCTGGAAGCGGCCAAGATGGTTTTTTCGGCCATCAACCGCGATCTGGTCTCCGAACTTCTGGCAGCGGGAGTCCTGGCGGTTGGGATCGCCAGCTATGACGGCGGACTGGTCCTCTGCAGCAGAAGACCTCCCATTTCCCTGACCGAGGTGGGTGCTTCAGGGCCTCGAGGTGTCGAGCAGATTGATTTCGGGTTGGTGGGAGAAGTCGAGAGTATCGATCGAACGGTCCTGGAACGGTTCTGGGAAAGTGGATTCACCCCGGTCATCAGCTGTCTCGGTGCTGACCTTAATGGACAGATCTTCAATATCAATGCCGATACCCTGGCGGCGGAACTGGCGGTGGCCTTGCAGGCGAGCCGTTTGGTCTCGGTGTCCGACGTGGAGGGGATCTACCTGGATGTTGACGATCCCTCCAGCTGTTTGCAACAGCTGACAGCCGGCCAGGCCAGGACGCTTCTCGAGGACGGGCGTCTGACCGATGGAATGGTCCCCAAGGTGGAGACGGCCCTGAGCGTTCTGGCACAAGGTGTGAGCGCCGTCCAGATCGTGAGCGGCCTTACCGACAACGCGCTGGTGGATGCGTTAAAAGGAGAGGCAGGGACGACGCTGACGGCGGACAGTTGAAGAGCGCTGGTCTTCGACCATCGCGTTCCACGTTCCAGGTTCCACGTTCCAATGAGGCACGATCTTCCAGCCTGTTGTAGGGGCGTACTGAGTACGCCCACAAGACAATCTTCATCAATGGCTAATCCAGGGCGCACTCGGGGCGCCCCGGCTCAATCTATCCGGATTACCTGGGTTTCGAGACATTCTGAGATGTGTGCCCGGCCTTGTAGCGGCCGCTCATATGAGCGCGGCCTGGGTTTATTTAGGAACGTTGGGTTCCTCACCCCAAGGTGCGAGCCCGTCTACCTGTCAAGGAGTTCGATCAAGGCCCGGGCGCGGGCCAGCGGCCCTTCCTGCTCGAGCAGTTGCTGGCGGGCGCTGGGCGGGAGATCCAGGAATTGAGCCAGTCCATTGATGAGATCCTGGTCCGGGAGTTCGGGTGGGGGCGGCTCTGAATCAGGAACCATCGACGCCAGCAACTCGGTCAGCTGCAGGCGCTGCCGGCGGAGGGCCGCCCTGTCTTGATCGTCCAGCATTTCGGGCAAAGCCTCCACCCGGGCCAGCCGGTAGGGCCGGCTGTCATCTTCACCGGTGATGCGAAACTTCACCAGCCCCTTCAGCACGATGGCATATCGTCCGTCCGGCAGCTCTTCGACCTCGGTGATCCGTCCTACGCACCCGATCGAAAAGACCGGCGGTCTTCCTTCGTAGTCCGCCTGGTAGCCGGGCTGCAGCAAAACCATCCCGATGAGGCGGTCGCCCTCCAGTGCATCGGCCACCATGGCGCGGTATCGGGGCTCGAAGATGTGGAGCGGCCGGGACATGTTCGGAAACAGCACCGCGTCTGCAAGCGGGAAGACCGGAATGGTGGGCGGCAGAATGACGGCTTCGGACGCCGTCTCCGATGGGGTGTCTTGCGCCCACACAAGACCCGGCAGGCAAAGCACGGCGGCGATCCCCATGGTGCAGGCAAGTCGGTTCACGTGAGCGATGGTAAGTCCCGGAGGGTGAGATGGCAAGTGGGGGG
>JAPYTY010000024.1:0-2326 GCA_029942065.1 Acidobacteriota bacterium
GGGCGCACGCCGTGCGCCCCTACTAGCCATCATTTCGGCCGACAGTACTTCAGCGATAACAAACACACAAAAAAAGGGGCGAGCCGTGGAGGCTCGCCCCTTTGGACCTGGAACTTGAAATCCCAACCCTTAGAAGTGTAGCTTCAGCGCGAACTGTCCTTGCCTTGAGGTGGTGGCGGTGGTGGTCAGTCTTTCGTTGAGTCCCTCGAAGCTGCCGAAGAAAAAGAGCTTGTCCTTTATAACCGGTCCACCCACCGTGAAGCCGTACTGGTTGCGCTTGAACTCGGGCTTGGGCTGGCTGTTCTTGTTCTCGAAAAAGTTGGCCGCGTCCAGATTGTCGTTGCGGTGAAAGGCGTAAATCGTCCCGTGGAACTCATTGGTTCCGGAGCGGGCGACGGCATTGACCACGCCCCCCACAAAACCGCCGTACTCGGCTGCGGCCACGCCGGTGATGACGTTGAACTCCTGAACCGTGTCCACTCCCAGCATGGTGGAGTTGACGGAGCCGGGGGTGGTTCCCCACTGATTTCTGAGTTCCGTACCGTCCAGCGTATAAGGACTGCATGGTGGAACGGGTTCCGTTGATGTTGAATTTGGCCGTCGAGGCGTTGTCAATTCCCAGCTGGTTGTAGTTGATGGAGACGCCAGTTTGAAGTCCCACCAGATCGGTGAAGCTGCGGCCATTCAGGGGCAGATCCCGGATCTGCTGCTGATTGACCAGTCCCACCAGGGAGCTGCTGGTGGTCTCAACCAGCGGAGCCTCTCCGGTAACCACGATCTCAGTCTGAGCCGCGCCTACTATCAAGGTGTGATCCACCACCACGTCTCCCGCCAGGGTCAGAGAAACCTCGCGAACCGAGGTCTGGAAGCCGGGCAGTTCGGCCTGGATCGCATAGGGTCCGACCCTCAATTGAGCAAGGATGTAGCGTCCCTGGTCATCCGAAAGAGTGGTTCGGGTGAGGCCGGTGTCGGTGTTGGTTGCTGTGATTTCCACACCGGGAAGCACGGCCTGGGACTGGTCAAAGACCACTCCCAGGATACTTCTTGTGGTTCCCTGAGCCAGGGCATAGGCTCCCAGGCCGTTGGCCAAGACGAGAATTAAGGCTGTTCTGATGAAAATCTTAAACATGGTGTTTTGTTCCCCCCTCCATATGGCAATCTGGAGATAATGAGTCAACTGAAAACTGGTAACAAATGATGTTAAATCCACCGCTAGCGGAAATTTTTAAGTTCTTTGTGCTGATTGAATTACCCCTGAAAACAATTTTTAAGTTCTAAGCTAAGCTACCCCTTCAATTCAACTGGAACACACATCAATTGTCATGCCAGGGGCGGAATGGATCGGGTGTTTTAGCGGTATAGTGCTAATGTTAAATGGCTTAAATAGGATTTTCAGGAGGATTTCAGATCTCCCCGAAATCCAAAAAAATGGATGGCAATTCGGGAAATCGAATGCTTTGGGTGGTGTTTGAAAAGCAATGGGGTCATTTGAGATGATCCCTGGGAGTTGAGTTTTCCCGGGCCGAAGACTTGTAAAGGATCAGAGGCGTCGACCCATGGAGGATAAGACCATGCTTATGATGATCGCTCGGATTTGTGGAACCTGTGCCTTGGCTCTGGCCATCCCCGCACTTTTGTTGGCTCAAGAAGAGGTGTTTCAGACGAGGCGTCTGGTGATAGAGGGCGGTACCCTGATTGACGGGACCGGAGGTGTGCCGCTTCCCGACTCGGTGCTTGTCATCGAAGGCAACCGAATCTCAGCCGTCGGTCCGAGAGGGCAGGTAGGGCTCCCACAAGAAGCTGAGGTCATCGATGCTTCAGGAAAATTCATCCTGCCCGGCTTCAGTGACATCCACGTTCACTGGGATGCCTGGATGCCGGAGCTTTTCCTGGCCCATGGTGTCACCTCGGCCGTGGATCTGGATTCTTTTTTTCCCTGGATCCTGGAGCAGAGAGACGCTCTTCTGGATGGCCGCATGCGGGGACCTCGACTTTTTACCACCGTGCGGTCTCTCAGTGGCCGTCTGGTTTGGGACGGCAAGGGCCGTCTCACTGATCTGCGCCCGGAGGTCGAGAGTGCGGAGATGGCGCGGCGGCTGACGCGAGAGATGAGTCCCGGTAGGGAGCAGTTTCAACTCACTAAAACCTATACAGAACTTTCCCCGGATCAGCTTCAGGCCGTGGTGGAGGAATCTCACCGGGCCGGTCGCAAGGTCATGGCTCACCTGGGAAGCCTGGACGCCCGGCAGGCAGCCCGGTTGGGAGTCGACGGGATCGCCCACGGGTCCGGAATCGCCCTGGCCATCATCTCCGATCCCGTGAAGGC
>JAPYTY010000024.1:2336-14616 GCA_029942065.1 Acidobacteriota bacterium
CCGACTGGGGATCTCGGTTGATTATCCCATGTTCCTGATGTATCACGCCTACATGGATATGACTCGGGCGGATGACCTGGTCCGTCTGCTGGTCCAGCAAAACGTCAGCATCGAGTTCGAGCAGGTCAACACGGCAGGACGATGGGTTCCCGAATACCGTGAAGCCTGGCTGGAGGAGGACATCCAGCTGCTTGAGGATCCCAACCTTCATTATGTTCCCCAGGCAAACCGGGACCGGGTTCTCTACTATGAACCCTACGACCAATTGAGCGACCAGCAGCGGCAACTGGTTCGCGAAGGATACGACAAGCGCAAGGACTTCATCGGCCGCTTTGCCCGGGCCGGCGGCAAGACTCTGGCGGGATGCGACACCGCCTCTTTTGTCCTCTCCGGCATCTGTTTACATCGGGAACTGGAACTTCTGGTGGAGGCGGGACTCTCGCCCATGCAGGCCATTCAGGCAGCCACCAGGAACAATTTTGAATTCCTGCAGGAGGAAGATCTGGGTACGCTCCAACCCGGCAAAATCGCGGATCTCATCATTGTGAGAGAGAATCCTCTGGAGGATATTCGCAACACCCGGACCCTTGATCTGGTAATGCTGGATGGCAAGCTGGTGGATACGGGCTACCATGCCGACTTCGTTAACCCCATCCCCAACCCGTTTGCGGGAGGAGGCTTCGTGAATCCCAGACCCTTCCTGAGGGTGATCTACCCCATGTCCGGCAGCCAGCTGAATCAGGAACTGACCTTGATAATCGAGGGAAGTAATCTGGCTGATGAGTCGGTGGTAGAATTCGACGGAAGCGAGGTTCACAGCACACCCGTCGCGAGCACCATGCTGCGGGAGACCCTGTACAACCCCGTCTATACCCAGCTGGAGGTCACAATTCCGGCCCGCCTGCTGGACCGTTATGGGAGCTACCGGGTGATCGTGAGAAATCCCAGGCCTCAGGGAGGAGTCTCCAACGCGTTGACCTTTTTTGTAGCGCAGTGAAATTAGATTAGAAGTCCGAAATTCCAGAACTGACACCAAAGTTATGTCCGAACAAGATCCAACCAACGATCTCTCCGTGGTTGACGGCCACAAATACATTTCGCTGACCACTTTTCGAAAAACGGGAAGGGGCGTCGCCACACCCGTCTGGTTCGTCCGAAGGGAGGGCAAGCTTTGCGTCTGGACCCAGCGCCATTCAGGCAAGGTGAAACGTCTTGGCAACAATGCCAGGATCACCCTGGCTCCCTGTAGGGCTAGCGGGAAGATCCTGGGACCTACCGTCGAAGGTGAGGCTCGGATTGTTTCCCTTGAGGAAAAGGAAGAGGCACGGCAGCTTTTTCTCAAAAAGTACGGCTGGATGATGCACTTCTTCGCGATACTGCACCGCAAACATGAGCATGTGGTTCTGGAGATAATCGCTGACCGCTGACCGCGGTCGCTGGTCTTCGACCAGCGCGTTCCACGTTCCAATCAGCCACGATCATGCAGCCTGTTGTAGGGGCGCACTCAGTGCGCCCACAGCAAGGTCTGTGATGCTAAAAAGGGCACCGACAAGAAGAATCCAGACTTCAGATGGAGAGTCCGGAGTGTGGGAGGCGCCTCAGTGCGCCGATTCCGGAAGGCCGCTCACAGAGCGGCCGCTACAATAAAAAAAGTCCGAAATTCAAAAGCGCCCACCCTCAATCTCAGCTGAAGTTATCTGCCACCATGCGCTGGGCTGCAAAGGTGGCTACCGTGGCCACGGCCATGGCCAGGCTCCCAATGGAGGTGCGCGGCAGGACGCCGGCGTCGCAGATAAAAAGATTGTCCACATCGTGGCAGCGAAAGCGGGAATCGACGACCGAGGTTTTGGGATCCGTTCCGGCCCGGCAGGTGGAAGCCAGATGAGGCAACCGGATCGACTTCAGAAGGGTTTCCTTCGGGGTCATGCGAATCGCTCCCATCTTCTGGAGAATTTCTTCGGCGATGTCGAGGGCTTCCGTCAACCTCCTCATGACCATGGGATGGTCGGTTTCGTAAATGAGCCTCAATTGATCGTCCAGGTAGCCCTCCGCCTCCTTGGGGTTGGTCCACAGGACCACTCTTCCGATGCTGCGTCTTCCCACCTTCATGAACTCCTTGGTCTCTCTTCCGAATTCGGGAGTGAACTCGCTGGTAATAGCCTGATCGGGCGGTGCCAGGCCACCCATCCCGCTGTCCTGAAAAAAGAGGGAATCATGACCGTATCGGTTCATCCGGTGCAGGAAGTAAGTGCCGGCGTTCCAGCCTCGATCGCCGTCCTTGAGAGCTTCCGGAAAGAGGGCCCAGATGTAGTTCTCGGGGTGACAGTGGGCGCGCCTTCCCACGTTGAGGTTTTCGATGACGGTCTTGCTCCCGAGCAGGTCCCGGGGACCGAAGCCGGACTTCCAGAGCAGGGCCGGCGTTTGAACGGCACCGCAGGAGAGCAGGATATTGTCGGCTTCGACCAGCCGCTCCTCCCCATCCTCGGTGTAGAGGATTCCCGTTGCCCGGGTGCCCTGAAAGAGCAGACGTTCGGCCATGACATTGGTGAGGATCTCGACTCCGTGTCTTTCAGCATCGGGAACATGGGTGATCAGGGTACTCATCTTGGCGTCGTATTTGCACATATGGCCGCCGCCGCAAAATCCACAGAGGATGCAGTTTTTCTTGGCACCTTCATAGGCCTGTACATCGAAGCCCAGAGAACGAGACACGGTTCGAAACCGCATCTGTCCCGAACTCAGGGACTCCTCCGGATCGGCGTGGACATTGAAGACCCTTCGCACCTCGGCAGCTGCAGGGGCCACGTTTTCTTCGGTCCAGTCCACGCCGGTGGTGTAGTTCCAATTGGCGTAGTCGGCCGGGAAGGGGATATGGGATTGACCACCGAAAGTCACGGAACTGCCTCCCAGAATTCTGGAACCTCCACGCATGGCGTACCGTGGATTCCCCGTGAAATCCTGGGGCACATTGGTGAAGGCCCTGCGGCGCAGGGGGATGCCGTACCCGGGGCGAGCTTCTCCCCTGAAGTCGGGCCCTGCTTCCAGCAGTAGGATACGCAGTTTTTCCCCGGTCTCAGGATGGACTCCGTTTGCGGCAATCCGGGCCGCCAGAATGCAGCCTGCCGTTCCTCCGCCTACGATCACCAGGTCGTACCTTTGGTTTTGTGTCATGGATTACCTCTTGTCGGAAATCGTACCATAGAGAAGGTCAGGTGCTGGAGTCTTTTGTCATGCGTCGGCGATGAGTATAATGGGCGCCGTATCTGAATAATGCTATCCAAGGAGGAGGATCCTATGGCTGATTTTGCACATCCGGAAATGCTGGTTTCGACCCAGTGGGTCGAGGAAAACAAGGACGATCCCAAGGTCGCAATCGTCGAAGTCGATGTGGACACCAAGGCCTATGATGAAGGCCATGTTCCGGGCGCCATCGGGTGGGCCTGGGATACCCAGTTGTGCGATACTCACCAGCGCGATATTGCCCCCAAGGAAAACTTTGAAAAACTCCTGGGTGATTCGGGAATCGACAACGCTACCACGGTGATCCTTTACGGCGACAATAATAATTGGTTTGCCGCCTGGGCTCTCTGGCAACTCAAGATCTACGGGCACCAGGATGTACGCATCATGAACGGCGGACGAGCCAAATGGCTGGAGGAGGGAAGAGAACTCAGTGCCGATGCCGCCGATGTGTCTGCCAAGTCCTACTCGGCCAGTGATCCTGATTTCTCGATTCGGTCCTATCTGCCGGACGTGCAGAAGGCGACCCAGGAAAAAACCGTGGAGCTGGTCGATGTCCGCAGTTCTCAGGAGTACACAGGTGAAGTGCTTTCCCCGCCCGGTCTCCCCGAGACCTGTCAACGAGGGGGCCACATCCCGGGCGCCAGCAGCATCACCTGGGCCAAGGCGTGCAACGAAGATGGAACCTTCAAGTCGTTCGATGATCTCAAGGCTCTCTATGAAGGAGCCGGGATCACCGGGACCAAACCTATCATCGCCTATTGCAGGATCGGAGAAAGATCCAGCCACAGCTGGTTTGTTCTCAAGTATTTGCTCGGTTACGACAATGTCACCAACTACGATGGAAGCTGGACCGAGTGGGGAAATTTGGTCGGGGCGGAAATCGAAAAGTAGTTTTTACCACCAAGGCACAAAGACACTAAAGAAGATAACTGAGTCAGGGCGCAACGCCCTGACTCAGACTCTGTCGTTCCTTCGGAGCGATGTCTACTCTTTCGTTTTCTCCACACCGAGCATCAGCGAGGTGTTTCTCCGCGCGCCAGGCGCGCTCTATCGATCTCCCCAGTGGGACCGGCCACTTCGGAAATGAAACTGACGTATTCCACGCCGAAGACGTCGTTCACCAGAGCCATCGGCGGCTGTCCCATTCCGTTTAAAAAGTTGAGAGGGCAGCAGTGATAGCGATCGGGGATCTCCACCAGTCGTGCCGACAAACCTTTTTTCAATAGAGCGCTGTAGAAGTTGTGGGCCTGTTCGGGCAACAGATAGAGATCGTTGTCGGTGAAGGTAATCAAAAAGGGCGGCGCCGAGGAACTGATGTGGTTGATAGGGGAGGCTTGCAGGAGGGTGGCCTGCTCGGTGCCAAACCCCTGCTCCAGGCCGGTGGGGACCTGTCCCGGTTCAGGCCAATGGGGCAGGTCATAGATTCCCGAAGTCGGGATAACGCCCTTGATGGAAGCTGCGGGAACTCCCTCCGCTTCGAGAAAGCTGGTGTCCAGTGCCAGCAGAGAGACCAGGTGGCCTCCAGCCGAGTGGCCATGAATGACGATCCTTTCGGTGTCAATTCCATAGCGGGCGGCATTGGTGTAGACCCAGGCGAATGCACGTGCCACGTCTTCTATGTGAGTGGGATACTTCACGATGGGAGACAGCCGGTAGTTGGTGGCAGCCACCCCCCATCCCAGCCGCGTCAGAACGCTGACCAGAACCTCCAGTTCAGGCGTGACTTTATCACCCACCCTCCAGCGTCCGCCGTGGACATAAAAGACCAGAGGAAAGCTGGTCCCGCCCTCCGGAAGATAAAGGTCCAGAGCATTGAATGCCGGATCGGCACCCGGGCCGTCAAAGTACTCGATGTCCTTGATGATCTTCATAGAAGGGGAGGGAAGCCGGGGGACCGCTCTGGGGCCTCCTTCCGGCCAGACCGCACGAAAATCTCTGACAAAGGATCCGCTGCGGACCCCCTGCACAAAACGGACCAGTGCGGGGCCCAGCAGATCCTCCACTGCGATGATAGGCGTGTTGCTGCTGATGTCGCGTACGGTGACCCGTCTGCCAATGTTCGACATGACATTGAGATGGGTCCGTGCCGGAATCCTCACCAGGTGGGCCGGCAGTCGCCGGTTCAAGAGCAAACCGTGAAAGGTCTTGGCCTGTTCTGCAAAACCCATGTAATCGTTTTCGGCAAAGGTAATCAGGAAGGGAGGCGTGCGGGTGCCTGCGCCGGCCACCTTGAGTGCCGGAGAGGCGTCACGCTGCCCTTGAGGGTCCCGCCCGAAGGCCTGTTCTCTCGGGTGAGGAGGTGTTCCCAGGTCGTAGCTGTTGGCCACATCATAGGGGCCGCTGATGGTCATGACTCCCTTGATCCGGTCCGGCGAGAGGCCATGCCGGTCCAGGTATCGGGGGTCCAACGCCAGAAGAGAAACCAGATGTCCCCCGGCTGAGTGTCCCGCCAGAAAAATCTCATCGGGATCAATCCCGTATTCCCTGGCATTCTGGAAAATCCAGGCAAAGGCCCGGGCAATGTCCTCGATGTGGGCTGGATGCTGAACTGTCGGGGAGAGCCGGTAATTGACCGAGGCCACTGCCAGACCTTGCGAGGTGAACAAGTTGACGAAGTTGACGCCTTCTTCCCGGGATTTATCCCCACCTCTGAAGGCACCCCCGTGAACATAAAACACAAGCGGGAGCCCGGACTCGCCGTGGGGCAGATAAAGGTCCAGGCTATGAAACCGGGCGTCGGCCCCCGGATCTGAGAAGTAAGGGACATCCCTTATCACTTGCAGAGTCGTTTGAGGGAAGGCGGTGGGGGTAAAGAAAACCCAAAAGGCAGCGGTGAGAACCACCACGGTTTTTATCCTCAAACCTGGGGTGATGATGGGTCGATTCATGGTCGTCAACTCCTTGGCATCGAAAGGGAACTGAAAAAAGCGTTTGCTCTTCAAGTTTGAAAATAATTTGCCCGATTTTGAAATTGGTGTCAACGGTCATTTGTCGCTTGCCTCCGGATGGTGTGCATGCCATTGTAGAACCAACCATTGAGAGGAGGGGAGTACCCATCATGCAGCAGCAAAACTATGATTTGATCGTTGTGGGAACCGGAACCGCAGGGACCCTCCTGGCGGCTCGAATCGCCCAGCACGGTGTCCATCCCCAGACCGGCGAGCCGCTCAGGATCGCTTCCATCGAAGCAGGGCCCTACTGGCAGGGGGAACTTCGTCCCGGGTATGGCATCCCATCGCGCCGTCACATGATCACCAACTTGAGTGATCGTCGATACCAGTGGCCCTCAGGTTTTGCCAGGGTTGTGGGAGGATCCTCAACCCACTGGGGAAATGCTTCTCTTTTTCCATTCGACTCCGACTATCTGCGCTGGCAAAACGAAACGGGAGTCGATTGGACCCGGGACAAACTCAAGGACGCCGTGGCCGAAGTAACCCAGATGTACAATTTTCATCAGGCCCCGGACACCACCCGGGGTGAGGGAAACCGATTATTCCGAACCGCGGCCCGGCAGCTGGGTTATCAGCCGACCCGTTTTCCCATGACGCGAACCAACTGTCTTTACTGTGGTTATTGCGGCTCAGGCTACATGTGCCGAACCGACAGCAAGTCATCCTCGCTGATCTATATTCCGATTGCCGAAAAGCACGGGGTCGAGATCATACCCGACACCGAGGTGGAGCAGGTCCTGTTCGACAAACAAGGGGAGCGCGGACGGGTCACCGGAGTGAGTTACCGCCGCGGCAATCAGACAGGGGAACTGCGTGCCTCCAGGGTGCTGCTCTCATGCGGGGTCATCAATACACCGATCCTGTTGATGCGGTCCGGATACGGTTCCAAGGAGCTTCTGGGGGACAAGCTTGTGGTGGAGAATCCCAATGTGGGGAACCACTACAATTCCGATCAGGCTTTTGCGGTCACGGCCTTCTCCGACAAGCCTCTGATGGAGGCTGGGCGGGGAACCAATAATGGGGACTACTTTTTCGACTATGGGGAACGGGATGGGGATCTGAATCTGATGATCAGCTCCAACTACGCCAACCGGATCATCACACCCCAGTCGGCCGCCATCGGCGGCTATGCGCCTGAATTTGGCCGCCCGCACAAGGAATACATGAAAACGGCTTGTACTCGTATCTCAGGCGTGCTGATGCACCAGACCGGCCATAAAAATTCTCGGGGCCGGGTCCTGCCGGACGGGTCACGGGAGTACTCCAGCGACCCTCGCATGATCCAACGTTTTGAAGAGGGGGGGCAACTCTGCCGCAAGGTTCTCGAGGGAATGGGTCTCAAAAAGATCCGTCTGGGCAATGTCGCCGAACGGGTGCGTGCTTATCGAGGCAACGTCCATGCCATGGGCTCGTGCCGGGCCGGGGTGGATCCCAGAGAATCGGTGGTCAATCCCCGCTTTGAATCCCACGACATCGATGGACTGCTGGTTTGTGACGGAAGCGTCATCCCACGGTGTGGGTCCAGCGAGGCCTGCATTCCCATCGTGACGGTGGCCGCCTTCGCCTGGCGCCGCATCGTCGAAGACCACTTTTCCTAGGGGTTCTTCACCACAAAGACACAAAGAAAAAGTTAACCACAAAGACACAAAGAAAACTGTCCCAGGGCGAGGCCGGAGTGGTTATTGTCGCCCATGAAAATGTCCGGGCTCGGATGAGCACGGAACAAATTCTGGAGTTTTTCGACGCCCGGGTGCCGCCCTCCCCCGCAGCGGCGCTGCCGGTGGTGACCTTCAACGACGCGGTAACGTTTTACTTCAATGATGAAGAGATTCATGTCGTCCATTTCCCTCCGGCCCACACCGATGGCGATTCGGTCATCCACTTCCGCCGGGCCAATGTGATCCATACGGGAGATCTGTTTACCTATGAACAGTATCCTTTTATTGACGTGGCGAGTGGTGGTTCGATCGACGGGATGATCGCCGGTGCGAAGCGCCTGCTATCCTTGGTCGATGCGGATACCCGGTTGATACCTGGTCACGGACCGCTGGGAGACCGTTCCAGGTTGAAGGAGTTTCATGACATGCTGGTTACCATCCGCGGGCGCATCGTATTGGGAGCGGAGGCGGGCCAATCGGTGGATGAAATCGTTCAGTACGAACCCGCTCGGGAGTTCGATGCCAAGTGGGGCGTGAATTTTATCAGTTCCGAGCGGTTTGTCCGGCTGGTTCATTCCAGTTTGTACTAAGCTGGAGTTCAAGGAGGTTCCATGAAGAGATTGATTTTGTTAGCGATGTTTCTTGTTGCCAACGGAGCCTTGACGGCACATCCCCACATTGGCAAAACCGTCACCGCCACTCTTCCGGGCGGGACCGAGGTGAGTGTCAGTTACTCGATGACGCCGGCCGGTGAGGTCGATCCGGCCGCTGCTCCAGTGGATACCTTTATCAATCCCTGGGCACCTCTGCTTCGCGTATCTCAACCCGTGCAGTCGGGATCGGTCGATATTCCCGAGGGAATGTATACCCTGGGGCTGATCAAGAGCAGTTCCGGGGAATGGGTGCTGGCGCTGCATCCAGGCCGCCTTCGCCAGAAAGAAATTCCCCTGGGGCCGAAGGTGACGCGTTTGGACTCCGTGTTCTCCAGCTCGGAGGGCACGGCCGATCATCTGGTGGTGGACTTCGGTCTGGGAAAGGACAAGCTGGAGGGTAAGGTGGTCGTGACGTTTCATCTGGGGTCCGTGCATCTGGCTGCAGAGATTGCAGGGAAGGAGTAGCGCCATGAGGAGAAGACAGGAAGCGAGACTCTCCATCACAATGGGTCTGGTGTTGGCCGTGGTTCTGGGTCTGGGATCTTCGGTGATGGCCCAGTTCGGGGCGCCTCCTCCAGCCGAAATCCAGCTGGAGAAGATTCAACTTCCGCCCGGATTTCGCATTGACCTTTACAGCTCGGATGTTCCGGACGCCCGTTCCCTGACCCTGGGGTCCGAGGGTACCCTGTTTGTCAGTACTCGAAGGGAAGGAGTCGTCTATGCGGTTGTGGACCGCGATGGAGACCAGAAGGGAGACGAGGTGCTCACCCTGGCCAGGGAAATGAGTACGCCCAATGGTGTGGCTTTCCATGAGGGGAATCTCTATGTGGCGGAAACCCATCAGATCCGGCGTTTCGACGCGATCGAATCGAGGCTCAGCAATCCCCCCGATCCGGTGCTCATCCGAGACGGCTTTCCCAGGGATCGGCGCCACAGCTGGCGATTTATTGCAATGGGTCCGGACGGCTGGCTTTACATGCCGGTGGGGGCTCCCTGCAATGCGTGTCGACCGGAGGATGAACGCTATGCCTCTCTGCTCAGAATGAGGCCTGATGGGAGCGGACTGGAGGTGTTTGCCCACGGGATCAGAAACACCGTGGGGTTTGACTGGCACCCCGAAACCCGCGAGCTGTGGTTCACCGATAACGGGAGGGACTGGCTGGGAGACGACCGTCCGCCGGATGAGCTCAACCGGGCCCCGCGTGCGGGACTTCACTTTGGGTTCCCTTACTGTCACGGTGGAGATATTCCCGATCCGGAATTCAGCCGGCAACGTAGCTGTGATGAATTCACGCCACCCGCCCAGAAACTGGGTCCTCATGTGGCCGCCATCGGCATGCGTTTTTACAACGGTGGGATGTTTCCGGAACAGTACCGGAATCAGATCTTCATTGCCGAGCACGGATCCTGGAACCGGGCCGACCCTCTGGGCTACCGCATCACCCTGGTAGGGGTGGACAGAGATCGGGTGACGTCCTATGAAACCTTCGCCGAAGGATGGCTGCAGGATGGCGAGGCATGGGGCAGACCGGTGGATGTTCTGGTGATGCCTGATGGGGCGCTGCTGGTCTCGGACAATCAGGCAGGTGTGATTTACAGGATCAGTTACCAGCCTTAAGAGGTTTCACGTTTCAGGTTTCATGTTTCAGGGTGGCACGATCTTGTAGCGGCCGATCTGTGAGCGGCCTTCCGAAATCGGCGCACTGAGGCGCCTCTCACATTCCGGAAAGAGCGACCTCGTGCAACTCGGCCGCGTTCCACGGTCCATGGTCCAATTCGGCACGATCCTGCAGCCTGTTTGTAGGGGCGCACGGCCGTGCGCCTTTCTGTCAGACCCCGGCGATCACAGTCCTCTTGTCAGGGATCAGGGATCAGGGATCAGCCTGATTCTTCTTCCGACTCTTCCATCTCCTGCTTTGGTGGTTTCCCCAAGGCATCATCATAAAAATCCAGGACACGGTCCCAGAATTTTTCTGTTGGCGGGTAGTCATCAAAACCGTGCCGACCCCCGGGTATGCTCCACATTTCCGTCGGAAGGCCGGCCTCTTGACGGGCCTCGACCATGATCTGGGAATGATAGGGGCGAACCTCCCGGTCGGCATCACCATGGATGAAAAGTACGGGTGCCTGGATCTGATCAATGACTTCGATGGGTCGGACCTCATCGAAGACGATGCCGGCCCGAATCCGAACGGCGGGTGCCAGCAGATAGAGCAACGCCGAAGGGACGCCCGTTTCGGCGGCCGTGGACCACAGGTCGCTGAAGGGGGCATCCAGTGCAAGAGCGGGTATTTTGGGATCTTCAGCGGCTGAAAAAATCGCGGCCGAGGCTCCATTGGAGGTGCCGAACACGACCACCTGGTTCGGATCGACCGCCGGATGGCGGCGCACCCATTCCAGCATGGAGGTGACGTCCAGTCTCTCATTGACCGTATAAGTGACGTAAAATCCCTCGCTGAGTCCGTGACCACTGAGATCCATCGTCAGCAGTCCGTAGCCGCGACGGTGCCAGTGCAGAACTCCCTCCAGGCCCTGGTAGCGGGTGGCCCGGGCGCCGTGGACGAACACCGCCGTACGCCCGTCACTCCACTCGGGGGGATGGATGAACCAGCCTCGAAGTTTGAATCCGCTGGCGGAGTCAACCTCCACCTCTTCAAAGGGCAGGCTCAGGTCTGCAGGGGAGCGAACGAAAGGTTTTAACTTGAGGTTCAGGTTGAGGGTTGCACCTTTTCGTTGAACCACCACGGGGAGGATCTCTTCTGCTTCATTTTCCGCAATCAAGCTTCCCAGTAATTCCTCGCTGTCCTGGTAGGTCTTCCCATTGACCGAAGTGACGATGTCTCCTGGCCGCACTCCAAGTTCCCACCCGTCCGCCCAGGGCCGGATGATATGGAACCCCGGAGGATTCTCCGAGGGTCGGGACATTCCCAGGTAGGCGTATCCGGGTATTCCTTCCTCAAAGGAGATCTTGGCCTCCATGAGATGCTCAGGGAAAGGAAGACCCCGTGGCGTTCTCAGATAAGACAGCGCCATCCGGTCAATGGTGTAGACGGCGAAACCGGTTCCCGCCAGCAGCAACACAACCACAATACCGAGGAGTACCCGGCGCCATCTCTGAAACATTGTCAAAAGCCTCTCAGTTTCCGTTGTCTGCCAGAGGTCGGCCGATGTGCTCGATGTCCTCGTCTCTGAAGTCGTAGCTGGGGCCCACGGCTTCCATTCCCAAATCGCCGGCCAGGGATTTATTAAGCACGACCATTTTCCCGCCCACCATGGTCATGAGGGGGCGAATCTTCAAGATGTCATCGGTTGCAATGGTCAAATAGTCGCGGTCAATGACCAGCAGATCCGCCAGTTTGCCCGTTTCCAGGGTGCCCAGCTTGTCCGGTTTGGTCACGTACTCAGCCGCCCAGGAGGTCCACATTTTGAGGGCATGGACGCGGTCGATCCGTTCCTCGGGCTGCCAGATCTGGCCGTTGAACTGACGAGTGATGGCCTGCCACAATTGGAAGAAGGGAGGCTGCAGGCCCGGTCCGACACTGCCTTCCCCCGGTCGACCCTGAGCCCCGCCGCCATAGTGTTGACCCACTATCTTCACGCCTGACTCGATCCAGGTTTTCATGGGCAGGATGAAATCGTTCATCTGGGGGCCGTAGTCCTTGATCCAGTTGGGAGATTCACTGATCAGATCAGGAGCACAGCTCAGGATGATCCCGTAGTCTTTCAAACCCTGGATGATATCCGGCTGTTTCCCGACGACGTCGCAGTGCTCGGT
>JAPYTY010000025.1 GCA_029942065.1 Acidobacteriota bacterium
TGCTGGTTCAGCTCGGTTTCGTGTTCACCGGCACCGATGTCATGGAGAACAGTCAGTCGGTTGTCCTGTTCATGGCGTTGGAAGCTACCGTCACCTTGGGTCTGGTCGTGTTGTTTTTGCATTATCGAGGCGAAACTTTTTCGACACTGGGTTGGGTATGGAAAAATGTCAGTCCCGAGATCGGATGGGGAATTGCCTGCGTACCCGTCCTTTTTATCTCCACAATTTTCGTTAACCTGTTTTTTCAAGCCTTTTTTCCCCAATATATCTCCACCGCCAACCCTCTGCTGGATCTGGTGGAGGACCCCGGTGATCTGGCACTTTTTTTGATGAGCAGCCTCTACGTGGGTGGACTGAAAGAAGAAATTCAACGGGCCTTTGTTCTGGATCGGTTTGAGCGCTACCTGGGACCCATCCTGCTGTGGCCTTTCCTGGGTTTCATGGATCAGTCGACCTCCTGCAGGGAGAAGGCCGGCCGCCGATTGGGAGTGGTTGTCGGACTGAGTTTATGGAGCATCCTCTTTGCCTTGGGACATGTAGTTCAAGGAGTCGATAGCGCGGCGGGAGCGGGAATTCTGGGACTGTTGTTTGGCCTTCTTTATCTGTGGCGTCGCAATCTGATCGCCCCGATGGTTGCCCATGCCCTCTTTGATGTCATTACTCTGGTGGCTGTTTGGTATTCCTATTAGCCCGTATTACGCATAAATGGTCTACTGCAGTGCCACCCGCCTCTCACGTTCCGGAAGGGAGCACGGCTGTGCTCCCTTAATCGTGTGGGCTGAGATTGGGAAGATAAGACAAAGAAATTTTTTTTCTTCTCTGTGTTTTTGTGCCTTTGTGGTGAAGATTTCCGTTTCTTGGTGGTAAAGGACTATGAAATCAACACCTCATCCAGTTGCTCCAATGCTTCGGCAGCGGCTCTTTGCTGAGCTTTCTTTTTTGAAGCCCCCCGGGCGCGAGCCAGAAACTTGTCCTGGATGTAGACCTCGATCACGAACTCCTTTTGGTGATCGGGGCCGAGTTCGTCGATGACGCGGTAATCGGGCTCAGAGAGTCCGCGGGCATGGAGGCGTTCCTGCAAGAGTGATTTCCGGTCCTGGAAATCCAACCGTTCCTCTCGGATATTTTCCAGCCGGGTGCGAAACTGCGCAAGAATGAAACGGCGCGCCGGTTCCAGGCCGCCATCCAGGAAAATGGCCGCAATGAGGCTTTCAAATAGATCTGCCAAAAGGGCTTTCTTTTGTCGTCCGCCTGTTTTTTCCTCTCCGTGACCCAGTCTCAGAAAAACACCCAGATCCAGTTCTCGGGAAAGAGAGGTCAGCTGGGTTGAAGAGACCAGAAACGATCTCATCTTGGACAGCTCACCCTCGGTTTGGGAGGGATGGGTTTTGAAGAGATGGTCGCTGATCAGGAAGCCGAGAATGGCATCTCCCAGGAACTCGAGGGATTCGTAGTCCTCGCAGGCCTGGCCCGTGACCGCTGACTTGTGTTCGTATGCAAAGGAGGTGTGGGTTAGCGCCCGCTCCAGGAGCTGGGGATGGGAAAAGGAATAACCGAGTCGGGTCTCCAACTCCTGTAGGTTGGTCTGCATTGTCGGTCCTCGTCAGATCCGACCCTGCCAGGTCGGGTCTGACGACGTGATGATCACTATGGCGACTGCTGCTGGCCTTCCTGCTGCTGGAGTTCCATTTCCTGACGCTGCATTTCCTGCTGCATCATGAGTTCTTCCTCAGTTTCCCTCTGCTGGGCCTGGGCTTCCCTTTCAGCCAATCTCTGGTCGATGTAGTCCCGCTGTTCCAGGATCAACTGGTCAACGGTTGCGGTATCTCTTTTGAGAAATTCGAGGATGCTCACCAACCCGTCGCGAGCCAAGGCTGAGGCGACTCCACCGGCTGCCACCGCCCGGGCGTAACTTTCGATCGCCAACTCGGCCTCATTCAGTCGGGTGTAGGTGGTGCCCAGTCGGAAGTAAGCAGTGCCGTACTCGGGATCAGCTTCAAGCGCTTCGGCCAGGTATTCCGCAGCTCGCTTCAGCATGGTTTCACCTCCCCCGGCCATTCCGGAGGATTTCTTCAGATAAGCCAGGCCTTGTGCGTAGTTGGAAGCAGCAGCCCCCCGGTCCTGGCGTATAATCCATTGACTGACCGGGATGTCTGCAGGTCTTGGCATGGTCCCCAGAATTTCCAGTCCCTCCTGGGCCAGGTCAATGGCTCTGTTGTTGTTACCCCGCTCGGCAAAAGCCAAAGCCAACATGGGCCGAATATCGGGGTCATCGGAAAGCAACTCGACCGTTTTCTCACCGTGGAGGACCAGTTTGTCATAGTCATTCAGTTCCTGATACGAAAAGGCCATGCGTTTGTGAACGTAGGGAACGATATCGCTGGTTGGAAAACGTTCCAGGAAACTCGTTCCCGCTGCCACCACCTGGGCGGGTTCATTGGTTCCCGCCACGGTCTGCCAGGCAGCGAAGGCGGCATCGAAAAAGCTGATGCTCGACAGAGCGTTCAGCGCCTGGTCGAGGTCCTTTTCATCCTTTGCCACGGCCTCAAAGCCAATCAGCTTGCCGATGGTCACGGTCACGACGGCGGAATGGTGGACCCTGTTCCGGCGGCCCTGGGTGCGGAAGTTGAGACGGTAGAATTGCGTGCTGCCGTAAACCGCTGGCTCCACCTCACCCCTCACTTCCAGATTCATGCCGGGTAGGTGGCCTTGATGTTCCAACAGCCATTGCTCGGAACTTCCAGCCAATTCTTCCAATGGCAACCCCGGCGGCAGGTCGGCAAAAAACGCAGACAACGTTGTATCACCGGAAGTGGTTTTGAGCACCACCGTGTCGCCGCCGAGAGTACTGGAGCCTCCCGAGGTTTCTTCAGCCGTCCAACCTTGTGGAAACCGGAATGAGAATCCGAGCGTGTTGTTGGTGTACATATTGTCTTGGATTTCAGTGGCCGCAGACTGGAGAGCGGCAGCCGAGAGGTCCAGCCCTGAAGTGCCTGCAACCAAAAAAACTATAATTAAAATACGCTTCATTACAAATTCCTCCAGATATTCTCTAGAATCAATCGCCGAAAATCGTTAAATGCGAAGCTTTTATTCAGGAATGTTACATAAACTTGAAAACCAGCTCAAGAGTTTTTTGGTGCGGTGAGGTATTATCGCAGGTGCTCTAAAGATTCTTGAGCCTCTTCCCTCGCCCCTCGAAGATCGCCCTCTAATCCCAGAACGCGGCCAAAAAAGGTGCGAGCTTCCTCTGTTTGGCCCTGAAAAGCATGGTAATTTCCAATTCGCAGTAGGGACCAGGCTTGAATCCAGGTATCGATGCCGGGAGTGTTGCCGGCTCGAGTATAGTACTCGACGGCTTGTTTGAACTGCTCGGTCTGAGAGGCGACTTGAGCCAGATAAAAGTAAGCATTCCCATTGTCAGGGTCATCCAACAAGATTTCCTGGAGCGTTTTCTGGGCGGGCTGGAACTCCTTTTTGGAAAGGAGGACGGCCGCTTCGTTCAGCCGAGAATTCAAGCGGTTGCGCTGGGTGACTTCATCAATAGCTCTTTGCTGCGTCTCGAGTTCTTGTTGTTGCAAACCTTTGATTTCACTTTCCAGGGCTGCGATCAACTTTGCATCTTCCTCGATGAGAGGGTTTTCGATGCTCTTCAGGAGTGTTTCCACATAGGATGGAAAGGAAATCAGTTCTGTTTCCTGTTCGTAACGTTTGAGCTCTCGGCTAAAGTAGGGAGCGAAGATCAGTCCTTGCCGAAAAAGTCTTACTAATTCTCGATCGGAGTTTTCCGAGTCGTGAAGTCTCAACAGTACGCTTTCGATCAGCGATTCCGCCACCAGAAGGAAAAACTTATTCTGAAACTGGGGTTTGAGTCGGGGTTGAGCGTGTGCAAGGTCCAGGAGATCTCCGTGCTCGATCAGGGCCATCCCGAATTTTTCAATTAAAGGATCGATCAGAAAGTGAAGATACTCGTGCTGGATCTGGTGATGGTTTTCAGCGGCTTCGTCTGTGGGGCCCACGACAACGTAATAGACAAGATCCAGGTTGCGGACGTTGACGATGGTTTTGGCATTCAGCAGGTCAGGAATCAGGATGATTTGCCGATCCAGGACTACACGTGGCGGAATTCGAAAATAGTCCAGGGTCTGGGCGATTAAATCCTTCACCACCGTCTGATAGGAGATCAGTTCTGCTTCATAGGTGGGTTGCTGGCTCTGCCACAAGGAACCGATGCTGGCGGTCTCATAGAATTCCTTGACCAGTTTCTCGAACCCCAGAACCTGTTGCACATCTTCCGGCAACTCTGTTTCCTGGATCGTTACCTCGAATTCGGGAGGTCCGGAAAGTAACAGCGCCAGGGAGGTATAGGCGACCTGCTGATCGGCGTCATCCATCGTCGGGTTGTGGCTGCTGTAGAAGCTTTGAAGCCTTTCCAGAAGATCTGGGTCGATTTTTTTGATTTCCCGCCGAACCAGTTGGCGGACTCCAGACATGTCTCTTCCAGAGGTTTCATAGTCGAATCCGGCCGCGTTGAGTGCCGCCATGACCGTGAAGACACGAACGTCCGCCGTGAAATTGATATTGGCCAGAGCCTCCGCTGTTTCCGTGCCCTGAGCCGAAACAAATGACAACGGTCCACAGACCACAGATAGGCAAGCAATGAGGAGGAATCTTGGTACTTGATGTGTCATGGGTACAAAAATTTCGAGGGCCAACTTTAACACTAATGTGTTCCACGTTCCAGAAGCCGGGCCGCTGGTCTGCGACCAGCGCGTTTCACGTTTCAGGTTTCACGTTTAACGAATGACCTGAGAATCGAGAGTTGCTCTACTTGTTGATCAGCTGTGGGAAGGTGAAATGGCGTTAAGCACAGTCTTCGTGAAACATGAAACCTGAAACGTTAACTGAAGTGATCAAACCCAGCGGGCTGATACTTTTCTCGCTTGCCGGATCGGTTCAGGTAGACGGCAGGGTCTCCGGATGAGAAGCGGCCAATTACCCGACAGGGTGGGAATTCCGGGGGGTAGGTTGACTCGAGATGGGCTAATTGTTGTTCTGAGACAGCGGCCAGGAGGGCGTAGTCCTCTCCACCGTCCAGTGCCGCTTCCAGAGCCGTGATCTCACCCCATCCCTTTTCGGGAACGGGAAGTTGGTCGACCCTGATTTCTGCCTTCAACTCGCTTTCTTGGGCCAAATGGAGCAGGTCGGTGCATAGACCGTCGCTCACGTCGATCATTGCATTGACGGCACCGTTTTCACTCATCCAGGTCCCGATCTCGACCAGAGGACGGGGTAGAAGATGAGCCTTGAGGCACTGGGCGCGGAACGGGTCTCTGGCCCAGTCCACCAGTTCATCTTCATGGGTCATCGCTGCCAGTGAGGCGGAGTCTTCAACCTGGAGGATCTCCAGACCCAGCCGGGAAAATCCCACCTCACCTATCAGGACCAGGGCGTCTTGATCTTGAGCTTGAGACCGCCAGATAGGACCACCCGTTTTAAAGTTACCCCAGACCGTCACATTGATCACGACACTTTCGCTTCGCGATAGGTCTCCACCAATGAGTGGAACCTTCCAGCAGGCTGCATCTTCCAGGAACCCTTTCATGAAGGAGTGAAAATAATTCTGGGTCAGTTGGTTTGGGAGGCCAAGACTGAGCAGGCAAGCATAGGGGGAAGCCCCCACGGCAGCAAGGTCGCTGAGATTGACCCGGAGCGATTTCCCGCCCAGAAAACGGGGACTGACAGAGGCGTGAAAGTGAACGTTTTCCAGCAACATGTCAGTCGTGACTGCCAGCTGGGACATTCCCTGGGGATCAAAGACGGCGCAATCATCCCCGATCGGTTTGACGAGGGAGGAGGGGAGTTCTTGAGAATGATGACGAATCCAGTTGATCAGGTCCAGTTCGGACGGATCATTTGTGACCATGGCGGCAGCTATTCTAGAATCTGATTGATTTTTGTCATGAATTCTCTCAGGTCCTCGAACTCATGGTAGACGGATGCGAATCGCAGATATGCGACCTTATCAGTTTCCTTCAGACACTCCATCAGGTACTCGCCAATCTCGCGGGATGTCAGTTCCCGATCCGGTGATTCCAGAAAACGTTGTTCCAATGTTTCCACAATGTTTTCAAGGTCTTCGGCAGGTACGGGCCGTTTTTCACATGCCTTCAACAACCCAAATCTGAGTTTGGAGCGATCAAATCGTTCTCGCACTCCGGCTTTCTTGACGACGATCAAAGGGATGTCTTCGATCCGTTCGTAAGTCGTGAAGCGGCGCTTACAGCCGAGACATTCTCGTCGGCGACGAATCACGTTTCCCTCTTTGGCTTCCCGCGAATCGACGACCCGATCTTTTTCGTGATCACAAAATGGGCAATGCACAATAGATAGATACCATTTGATTTGCTCATGATGCCATTAAATTCAGCGCAAACTTGAAAAAGTATGGCAAGCTCTTGTAAATGTTCCCGGAAAAAAAACATGATCTGTTGATCGCCTGTGCCCTGAAAAAGGAGTCTTCTGCACTGCGTGAACGCCTGGAGTTCGATTGTCAGTTTCTTGTTACCGGTCTGGGAGCCAGGAGAACAGAGCGGACCCTGCAAAAGCAATTTGAATCGCATGTTCCCTCACTATTGATCTTTACGGGTACTGCCGGGCAATTGGATCCGGCCCTGAAAATGGGCAAGGTGTTACTTCCGCAGGAGTGGTGTCTGGAGGATGGCGCCTGTTTTCCTATCGACGCCGGAATTGCCTCCGCCCTTCGAGTATCCGGGAAGGTGGAGATCTCGGGTCGCGGCCTGACCGTCTCCACTCCTGTGGTGAGAGCAAAATCGAGAAGAGTCCTTTACCTTGAACATGGAGCGCACATCTGCGACCTGGAAAGTGCCGTTGTTCTGGAGGTGGCCCACAAGCACTCCGTTCCCTGCCTTGCTCCCAAGATCGTTTCCGACACGGCGGGCTCCGGGTTATCCGCCTTTTGGAAGAGCTTTGACAGCAATATGGATATTCTGGCACGGTATGTGGAGGAGCTGGTGAGCTGCGTTGGGAAGGCTTGAGTTTTCACCACCAAGGCACAAAGACACAAAGAAGACTGGCCCAGGGCGGGACGCCCTGAGCCAGACGCTGTCGCTCCTTCGGAGCGATGTCTTGCGGGCTAAAGTAGGGGCGCACTGAGTGCGCCCACAGCAAGGGCGTTGTAGCGGCTTTCCGGATGGGTCGGAGCCCTGAAAGGGCGGCAAAGAATAGCCTGGGGCGTGAGCCCCAGGTTGTGCAGTTCAACAATTAGAAGAGGCCTGTAAGGGCGATGTTAGACCCATTGACGGTTTACCTACATCGCCCTTACAGGCCTCCCTCGTAGATCACACTTTCAATCCTGGGGCTCACGCCCCAGGCTATTGCATCTCACCCCTTCGGGGTTCTGGGCCCCTTTTCACCAAAACTTCCATCCCTCCCCATTCCTTCCCAGGGCTGCCTGTATTGGCTAAGATCTCAGAAACAGAAAGTACTCCTGGTTCCCCTTCTGTCCTTTTAGCGGCGACGGCACTTCGCTGATAAGGGTCAAGCCCTCGTTCACGGCGGCCTCTTTGACTCGATCGACGATTTCCCTCTGGAGCTGCCGATCCTGGATGATTCCTCCAGGCCCCACTTCCTCCCGGCGAGCCTCGAACTGGGGTTTGACCAGAGCAATGATCTCCGCCGAAGGAAAGAGCTTGAGGCGTGGAAAAATCAGGCGCAGTGAGATGAAGGCAACGTCTATCACAATGAGATCCACCGGGTCATCAATCATCGAGGGCTCAAGAAACCGCACGTTGAAGGAGTCGTGAACCACGACCCTGGGATCCTGCTGCAGATTCCAGTGAAGCTGGCCGGAGCCGACGTCCAGAGCATAGACTTTGCGGGCGCCGTGCTGCAGTAAGCAGTCGGTAAACCCACCGGTTGAAGCCCCCAGATCCAGACAGACCTTTTCACCCGGCTGGGTTTCGAACTCCCCTAAAGCGGCCTCGAGCTTGAGGCCTCCTCGGGAGACGAACCGGTTCTCCTCGGATTTGATGCGAATCCTGGCAGTGGAGTCGATCAGGGTGCCGGGTTTATCGACTCTTTGTTCCTCGATCAGAACGACACCGCTTAAAATGACGGCCCTAGCCTTCTTGAGATCCCCAGCTATCCCCTTTTCGACCAGAAGGACATCCAGGCGTTTTCGTTTTTTCGTTGCTTTGCCCATGGGGACGTGAAAACTGAAACGTGAAACGCGCCGGTTGAAGACCGGCGTCTCAAAATCTCCGCACGGAAATGAAACGACCCAGTCCCTTGAGAATTTCACCTCGTGAACCCAGGAAGTCGAGCTGGTCGATCGCTTCTTCCACCAACTTCGTAGCCATTGTTTGACTGGTCTCAAGGCCATGTAGGGCGGGATAAGTCGCCTTTTGATGGAGCTCATCCTTGCCCGTTGGTTCCTCCCGCCTTCCGGAAGGATCTTTGGCGTCCAGGATGTCGTCTACGATTTGGAAGGCAAGTCCGATGCGGGCCCCATAGCCACTGAGCTTTGCATGGTTTTCCTTGGAAGTTCCCGAGAGGAGAGCAGCCGAGGAAACCGAGGCCGAAATCAGAGCTCCTGTCTTGGCAGCGTGAATTTGCTGGAGCTCCTGGTGTGAAAACGACTTTCCCTGGCTGGTCAGATCCATGGCCTGTCCTCCCAGCATGCCTCCAGTGGTGCCGATGGCCTGACAGATTCCCTCCACCACGGAAATGATGAGGTCGCTTGCCAACGGGATTTGAACCAGTAACTGGAAGGCCTGGGTCAAAAGGGCGTTTCCGGTCAGGATGGCGATTCCATCCCCAAATTTTTTGTGGGTACTCAGCTGGCCTCTGCGATAGTCATCGTCGTCCATAGCCGGAAGGTCGTCGTGAATCAGGGAGTAGGTATGGATCATCTCCAGAGCGCAGGCCAGATAGATTAATTGGTCCGGTTCTCCTTCCAGCGCTTCCCCGGTGGCAAGGGCAAGAATAGGGCGGATTCGTTTTCCACCGGCAAAGATACTGTAGTGCATCGCCTGGTGAATCACTTCCGGATGAGCCTCGATGGGGGGCAGGAACTCAGCCAGATGCTGGTCGACGATGTTTTTCTGCTGACTCAGGTACTCCTGGATCGGGAGGTCATCCTTCACGACCGGTGTGGCTTTACGGGTCAAGCGAGGCACTTACCCTTCTCCCTCCGGGTGAAAGGACTCCTCGGTGAGCTGTCCCTCCTTGTTTTTCAGCAGAATCTCAACTTTTCGTTCTGCCTCGTCCAACTTGGCATTGCAGAATTGGGAGATCTTCACACCCTCCTCAAAAAGTTTCAGGGCTTCTTCCAGTGCTAGTTCTCCCTTTTCCAGATCTCCCACAATGGCCTCGAGACGGGTAAATGCGTTTTCGAAATCTTTATATTCCATGGTCACTCGATTTTTTGGGCGCGAAACGTTCCTCGCTCCACGCGGATTCTCATCCGGTCTGTTTCCTTGATCTGATCCGGATCCCGAACAATTTCCTGGTTCTCGGTGGTCACTATGGCATAGCCTCGTTCCAGAACCGAAAGCGGTGAATAGGCGTGCAGTTGAGTGCTCCGGGTCGTGATCATATGCTTCTTGGCTTGAAGGTAGAACTGAATTTGCTTCTCGAGAAGTTGTTCCTGTTGTGACAGTTCCTGGCGAGAGTTACGGAACATGGAAGGAAGCGTCTTTGCCAGCCTCGTCTGGAGTTCATCCAGGCGTTGCAAGAAGAATTTCAACCGGCTCTCCACGTCCACAAAAGCTCGGCTGGAGGCCAGTGTGCGCAGTCTCTCTCGCCTGCTCTTGAGACCGAGGCGAATGGCCTGGGAGGAACGCTGAGCCAGACTTTCCAGGCCCTTGACGAGTTCTTCTCGGGCTCCCGAGACGATCTCGGCGGCGGCTGAAGGGGTGGGCGCCCTCAAGTCGGCCACGAAGTCGGCGATGGTGAAATCGATTTCATGTCCCACCGCCGAGATCACCGGAATCCGGGATTCGAAAACGGCACGGGCCAAATTTTCGTCGTTGAATGCCCAGAGGTCTTCGAGGGATCCACCCCCACGGGCCAGAATGATGGTATCCACGTCTGTTTTCATGTTGAGGCATTCAATTCCCTGGATGATCTCGGCCGAGGCTTCTGATCCCTGAACCTTGGCAGGAAAGATCAGCACATTGAGGCGGTCATTGCGCCGCCACAGAACTCTCAGGATGTCCTGAATGGCGGCTCCTGTGGGGGAGGTGACGATACCGATCTTGGAGGGTAAAAGGGGTAGATCTTTTTTGTGCTTCTGATCGAACAGGCCTTCTGATTCAAGGCGTTTTTTAAGTTGCTCAAAAGCCAGCTGGAGAGCCCCGGGACCGACCGGTTCCAGAGCTTCCACTACCAACTGGAACTCGCCCCGAGGCGGATAGACGGAGACCGATCCACGGGCGATCACATCCATCCCATCCTCGGGGTGAAACTTCAGGAGGCGATTTTTCGATCGAAAGCAAACCGCCCTCATCTGGGCGTCATTATCCTTGAGAGTGAAATACTGGTGGCCGGATGCTGGAGTGACAAAGTTGGAGATTTCACCTTGAACCAGAATATCCCGAAACTTGGTTTCCAGCTGAGTCTTGACACCGTGGACGACCTGAGACACGGAGAGGATTTGCCGTTCCTCGAACAGCTTTAATTCCTGTTGTCGCATGGCTGTCTCAGTAGGCGTCCCATTGATGGAGAAGATGACCGTCTAGATCCATGATGCGTACCGTAGACTGGCGGCCCGGGCAGATCCCTTCCCCCACAACGACTTCATCCCTGCCGTCCCCATTCAAGTCGATGGTGCTGAGATTTCCTCCACAGGCGGCGGGGTCTTCATGGGCCAAAAAATTATATAGTTCACGTCCCAGCCTGTCAAAAACCTTCAGATCCGCCTGATAACCGCCTAGAGGACCGGGTAAAGTAGCCAGGGCCACCGAATCTTCGGCCAGGCGAATGGGTGAAACGCTGAGTCCATAAGTCGTACCGTAGGTGTTCCATTGACTGAAAGGTTGAGTGGGCTCCTGAAAGAGGAAAATGCGTGAGGGGTTGATGGGGATCGGAGTGCCCCACACAACCACGACATTCCCCTGGTCGGCATCCTCGAGGATGAGTGCCCTGATGCTGTTTTGAAACTCCAACTCCCCAAAGTTCCAGCTCTGGATGAGTTGTCCCTCTGGTGAGTACTCCATCACCTCGGCAGGATGTCCCGGCGCGGGACCGGGGGTCACCACGATGCTGTTGTTGCCGACGGCCACTCCCGCTCCATAGCTGCTCGAAGATACCTCGAATTCGGAAAGGCGTTCCCCTGCCCTGTTGAAGACGCGAACCAGAGAAGGATTTCCCGGTGCGGGACCCGGAGCCACCACAATCTCATCACCATCCTGGTAGCCTAAATCTCCGACCGCCAGGTTTCCGCTGAACCCATAATCTTCAAAGGCCACCCATTCGGTCAGCAAGTTGCCTTCGGGACTGAACAGGCGTACCAGAGAAGTTCTCCCGCGGTCATGCCCGGGCAGGGTGGCGATGAAGGCCTCTCCCGCTGCGTCGTACCCTGAGGCCACCAGAACTCCATCCCCGAAGGCTTCGTAGCGCTGGCCCGGCCGGCCGATTTGAAACTGGTCGAAGAGACTGAACTTGAAAAAAACCAGCACCAGAGCGGCCAGCAGAGCGTGTGAGAGGGCCACGGCAAACAGATTGGGAACCCTTCGGAACAGCCAGCACCAGAGTACTCCCCCCACCAGGGTGACTGCCACCAGCGGAGGATTGGGAAGATGAAGCAAGGCAAAAAGAACGGCGGCACATATCAGGGCCAGCCCGGAACGTTGGGCCACCCTCCGGAAGCGACGAAAGAGGAAGTTCTGGAGGCCATGCTGTTGGATGAGCGCCCAGGGTAGATAGATGAGCAGGTCTCCCCACCGTTCCAGGCGATACTCGCCGGCCAGGGCTGCGGCCAGCAGCACTAAAAGTGCCGCCAATCCCGTGACGGGCAAAACCAGCCGCAAGGATTGAGCCAGATTGTCGAAACGGATGCCCAGATTCGACAGCGAATCGCGGAAGTACCAGTGGTTGCCGACAATGAGGAGGATGACACCGAGCTGGACTCCCGTGAGGTAGGCACTGTGAAAGTACTGGAAACGTCCCCACCACAGGTAGCCAAAAATGAGAATGGAAGCGCCGGTCAGGGACAAACAAGCCACGACTCTCTGATGGGTAGTGGAAGTGTGCTTCAAGACGTAGGGTAGGGTACTTCCGTGACCGTTAGAGTGCAAGGCTGAGCGGGGGAGTGGACCGGGACCGGAGTGTTCTTTCAGGGCCCGTCAGCGGAAGGGGTGCCCAAGGGAATAGATTTATTTGAGAAGACCGACTTCGGTCCTCAAAGGGTTTTGTCCCAGGCCGGTCAATCTTCTCAAGAGCGCTTTCGCTCCGAGTGGCGGAGCCTTTTTCAAGGGCCTGGGCCTCGATGTCCCCAAGGGCCAGGATTGAAGCCTATAGGTTTTTTCCACTATGATGGGGCGATGGCGTGGTTTAAACGGGATAAACCCTCGGTCCAGACTCCTGCAGAGGAAGAGAGGCGAGTCAAGACCGAAGGACTGTTCACCAAGTGCCCGGACTGCAATAACGTTATCTGGAAAAAGGAGCTGGAAGGCTTACTTCACGTTTGCCCCAAATGTGCTTTCCACTTCAAAATCGACGCCCGCCAGCGTCTCGAGTTTCTCCTGGATGGAGGGCAGTCGGAGGAGTTTGACGCCCATCTGAGATCCTCTGACCCACTCCAGTTTGTCGACCAGAAAAACTACCCCGATCGTCTGGAGAAGGCGATCGAATCCACCGGATGTAATGAAGCGGTGGTGAATGTCCAGGGATCCCTCAAGGGGCATGAGGTGGTATGCGCGGCCATGGAGTATCGTTTTATCGGAGGCAGCATGGGCTCGGTGGTCGGGGAAAAGATCACCCGGGCCATCGAAAAATCGCTCCAGACGCGCAAACCTCTCATCATCGTTTCCGCCAGCGGGGGAGCTCGCATGATGGAGGGAGTACTTTCGCTCATGCAGATGGCCAAGATTTGCACCGCCCTGGCGCAACTGCACCAGGAGAAAATTCCCTACATCTCCGTGCTCACCGATCCCACCACCGGCGGAGTCACGGCCAGCTTCGCCATGCTGGGAGATCTGAATATCGCCGAACCCAAGGCCCTGATCGGATTCGCCGGTCCCCGGGTGATCGAGCAGACCATCCGCCAGAAACTGCCCGACGGCTTTCAGCGAAGCGAGTTTCTGGTGGAACACGGAATGCTTGATGCCATTGTCCCGAGAAAGGAACTCCGCGACTTCGTTGCCGATTGGCTCGTTTTCATGAGCAACGGGCGGAGCGCTGGTCAATGACCAGCGCGTGTAATGTTTCATGTTTCAAGTTTTACATCCGCTAGTTTCCTGACTTCCTGCCCCTCATAGATTTCCGATTCCTTCTTGAAACGTTAAACATGAAACGTTAAACCTTAAACGTTTAAACTATGAACTACGACGAGTCACTTGTCTATCTCGACCGGCTTGGCAATGAAGTGTTGACCATGAAGTTCGGTTTGGAGACCATCCGTACCCTTCTGGAGTCTTTGGGCCGTCCCCATTTGAAATATCCTTCTATCTTGATTGCCGGGACCAACGGAAAGGGCTCGGTTGCCTGTTTTCTCAATTCCGTGTGTTCTGCCTCTGGGATCCGAAACGGGGTTTTCACCTCGCCCCACCTCATCCGGCCCGAAGAGCGCATCGTGGTGGATGACACGCCGGTCAAGCCGGAAGTCTTTGCCGGATGTCTGACCCGCGTGGTGGAGGCGGTGGGTCAACTGGGCCTGCCTTCTCATCCCACCTATTTTGAGATTTTGACGGCCACCGCATTTATCTGTTTCGTCGAGCAAGAGGTGGAACTTGCGGTTCTGGAGGTGGGAATGGGAGGACGCCTGGATAGTACCAACGTGGTGGAACCCCTTCTTTCCATCCTGACCCCCGTTGGGCTCGATCACCAGAAGTTTCTGGGTAAAACCCTGGAAAGTGTGGCGGGTGAGAAGGCGGGTATTCTTCGGGAAGGACAGTTGGCTTTGACAGCACTCCAGAAACCCGAAGTGCGGCAGGTCTTTGTCAGCGAGGCAGCCGCCAAGAAGGTGGAGCTCGTGGAACTGGATGCTTCAGCCA